>WVXK01000027.1:0-2501 GCA_011773515.1 Deltaproteobacteria bacterium | reverse complement strand
CCCGTCTCGAGTTTCACGGCCTTGACCACCTTCTGCTCCCTGTCGATCTCCTCCGCGAAGGTCCTGGCTTCCACCTTTACGTTTTTCACATTTTTGAAAAATTGCACGTCCCTGACCACACCCGCGGGAGTGCTCATCAGTTCTCTGAAATCGCTGACCTGGCCGGAAAGGTAATAGGGAATGCCGCACCCGGCATAGGAAAAGAGGTCGTTTTTCTCGATGATCGTAATTTCGGCTTCCGGGTCGAGCCTCCTCACTGATTTTTTTATCGTTCCGGGCAAAAGCCGTTCCACCCGCATCGATTTTTCTGTCCTGCATATATCTATAGACTTATCAATAGGTTACGAGAGGCTCATGGGATTACAGCCGGGAGGGGGGACCGCCTACTTGCAAAAACGAGATCATCGACAGGCGCCCTGGCTTGCCGCTTGGCTTGCACGGTCGATGAGCGCGTCCTCCCGCACGGGGGGGAGCTAGAGCAAAAACACCTTGCCTGAGCGGGATTTTAGGATACAATAGAGTGCATCCATTCAGGCAGGTGGGCGCTTAACTCAGTGGTAGAGTGCTACCTTCACACGGTAGAAGTCACAGGTTCAAATCCTGTAGCGCCCACCAACTTCATATCCAGAAGCACTGTCAGTCCCGAGTCCAGGGTCCCGAGTTTCGAGTTAAAAAACAAGAGCATCAGAAGTTTAAAGAGCGGAAATGCCGGTTAAATGTCTGGCGGGCCCAAATTCACATAGCCGAAAATTCAAACATAAAGCAGGAAATAGTTGCAAAAATGCGATACAGTTCAGGGGTTTATGCCCTACCAAAACAGCGAGCCGGGAATAAATCCCGCCTCTGCAAAAGTGATATATTCGATCGTGAGGCAACGAGCCAGAAAATCTGGAGCTCCCATAAAATAAGATCACATTTGGATTTTTTCTTGAACGGACTTCGTCTATGAGCGATAACAATAATATCAGTCGATACCGCGAGTAATTAAACAACAACTAGTGAAAAAATATTGAACAAAATCTCTAATATCCTGCTCGGGACAATCTGCATTTTCATCATTATCGCCATTTTACTGGCCGGACTCTGGCCGTTCAATTTCCACCTGAAAAACAGGGTTCAATGGATAGAGGAGGGAAACGGGATACATTTTTACGGAAGGGGAATCGCCTACAGCGCCAGTTTCCTTACAACCGAAAAAACACCCTTAATCGACACCGATGAAATCACCATCGAAATCTTGCTGGAGCCCGATGAAGATACCAATGGTAATTTGAGCCATATCATCACGTTTTTCGACTCTGATGGGGCCGAATACTTTACCCTGGCCCAATGGAAGACACACATCGTTGTCATCCGAAACATAGATGTGAAAAATAGTAAAAATAACCTATTTCTGAAACTAGGGGTCGGCAACGTTCTTTTTGAGGGGAAAAGGAGCCTCGTTGCGGTAACGGGAAACAAAAAAAGAACAGTTGTTTTTATAGGAGGGGACCGAAAGAGATCTGTCCGGGGCTTTAAACTCTTTGAAGAAAACCGGAGGCTATCTCCAGATTTTATCCTTGGCTCCGCTTTGACGGGGAAAAATCCCTGGGTGGGAACTATTTTCGGCCTCGCAATCTATCACCGGGCGTTGAGCAAAGAAGAAGTATCAGAAAGTTACCAAACATGGTTAGATCATGGTTCCCCGGAAAAATCCGGGAAAAAGAGCCCCTCAGAACTTTACTTATTCGAGGAACACGAGGGAATGGTGGCAAAAACCAGGATTCCCGGAAAACAAAATCTCATAATTCCCGAAAGGTATCGGATATTTCGTAAGAGCATCCTTGAGACTTCGGGGGTAAAAACTCGATTCCTCAATAAGGACGTCAAAATAAACATCCTGGGATTTATCCCTCTCGGTTTCATCTTGCTTGCTTACCTCTCTCGCTCAACCCGTCTTCCCGCCTCTACCCTTTGGATCCTTGCAATTTTATCCGGCACCGGACTGAGCCTTGCAATCGAGCTGCTCCAGGTTTACCTCCCCATGAGGGTGTCTTCATTGACAGATCTTATATGCAACAGCATTGGGACCGTTATCGGGGTCATCATTTATGCAATGGGATCATACCTGAAGAATAAAGTCTTTTCTCCGTAGATTATCGTTCCACATCAATTGCCGTGTCACCGGCCGATACCACAATATTCAGACGATTCTTTGCGGCTCACCGTGCCCTTTGGTTTTATTGATAGTCTACAGGAGGCAGATGGAAAGGAGTAGAAACAGGAAACGGCCTCAATAACACGATTGAGCAGCCAGGCATTCCGCAGGGCAATAACCAAATGCCAATCGACACGCGAGTCTTCCCGTAGTAAGATATCCCTGTTTTTCCGTTCACGTGATTGGGGAACTCCGTGGAAAAAAAGATCCAGAATATAATCGAGGAATTAAAGTCTGAATCAACCCTTTTCCACCTATTTGACGAGGGGGAGCTTGAAAAGATCGCCCACTTTTTCCGGTCTGA
>WVXK01000026.1 GCA_011773515.1 Deltaproteobacteria bacterium | reverse complement strand
TCTGGAAAGGACCACCACAGAGGGTGACAGTCCCGTAAACGAAAGGGGTAGGCTCCTTACCTGTCCTTGAGTACCACGGGACACGAGGAATCCTGTGGGAATCTGCCCTGACCACAGGGCAAGGCTAAATACCCTTGATGACCGATAGTGAACTAGTACCGTGAGGGAAAGGTGAAAAGCACCCCGGGAGGGGAGTGAAATAGACCTGAAACCGTGTGCTTACAAGCAGTCAGAGTCCTTCCAGCAATGGGAGGATGATGGCGTGCCTATTGAAGAATGAGCCGGTGAGTTAATCTGTGTGGCTGGTTAAGCAACTGACGTTGCGGAGCCGAAGCGAAAGCGAGTCCGAATAGGGCGATTTGGTCGCATGGATTAGACCCGAAGCCGGGTGAGCTACCCATGGCCAGGGTGAAGCTTCGATAGAATCGAAGTGGAGGCCCGAACCTGTCAGCGTTGCAAAGCTGTAGGATGAGCTGTGGGTAGAGGTGAAATGCCAAACGAACTCGGAGATAGCTGGTTCTCCCCGAAATGCATTGAGGTGCAGCCTCAGGTGATCGTTAATGGAGGTAGGGCTCTGGATGGACTAGGTGGGAGAGTATCTTGCCAACTCCAACCAAACCATGAATGCCATTAACCTCAGCCTGGGAGTGAGACTATGGGGGATAAGCTTCATAGTCGAGAGGGAAACAGCCCAGACCATCAGCTAAGGTCCCCAAGTGCAGGCTAAGTGGGAAAGGAAGTAGGATTGCCCAGACAGCCAGGAGGTTGGCTTAGAAGCAGCCACCCTTTAAAGAGTGCGTAATAGCTCACTGGTTGAGTGGTCATGCGCCGATAATCCACCGGGGCTCAAGTCTGCCACCGAAGCTATGGATCCCAGCTTGCTGGGATGGTAGGGGAGCGTTCCCTTGGCCGTGAAGTCGTTCCGTGAGGAGTGGTGGAGCTAAGGGAAGTGAGAATGCCGGCATGAGTAGCGTAAGGTGTGTGAGAAACACACCCACCGAAAACCTAAGGTTTCCTACGGAAGGTTAATCCGCGTAGGGTTAGTCGGGCCTAAGCCGAGGCCGAAAGGCGTAGGCGATGGACAACGGGTTATTATTCCCGTACCGCTGTTATGGAGGCAAAGGGGGGACACGGAAGGGTAGGCTGAGCGTGCCTAATGGACATGGTGCGTCCGTCACACTAGGTGATGCCGGGGCAGGTAAATCCACCCCGGATATTAAGCTGAAGGTGGCGGGAAGTTGCGGGGAGACCCAAGGCGACTCAGCTGAACCCATGCCGTCAAGAAAAGCTTCGTTGCCGTTGAAGTAGAAGCGCCCGTACCGCAAACCGACTCTGGTAGG
>WVXK01000025.1:650-1322 GCA_011773515.1 Deltaproteobacteria bacterium | reverse complement strand
GTGCATCTCGGCATCGTTATCAAGCGCCTTGGTGCGAAGCGGGTCGCCTAATGTCCTCTCAATCTGGCAGCCCAGCCGGAAGTTAGCTACCGGGCTGGTCGGCGCGCCCCCGAAATGAAATCCCCATCTCTTCTTGCCGGTTGCTGATGCTTTTCATGCTTCAGCATTGCGATGATCTTATCCGCCACCTGACGGGCGGTCTCTTTGCGCTCCTCTTCCGGAACGTCGTCCATGAGGAAGGCGTCGGAATACTTCCTGTGTAGGGGCAGGGCATCGATATGAACGATTTTTTCTTCTCCAATTAACTTCCTCAGCACCCGTCCATGGCACTTCAGGAAGCATCCATCAATCATGACGGTCTTGTCAGCCTCCTTGACCCAGCGCGCCATGCTCGAATGAGGGACAAGGAACGTTTCGCCGTGGCATGCGCGGGCGTACGACGACATTTCCCGTGTCACCAAGTTGGCGGCAAGCCTGGCGATTTCTCCCCGGATGCAAGCTCCCTCACACGACAAAACAGGGATTTTCTTATCGGCGATATTTCGTTCCGCGTAGGCTTCACCGGCGGGGCAGTAGCCTTCTACCCCTTCGACCGCAAGGGAATAATTGGGCGTATGGGCGTTCATGTTGATCTCCTTTCTTGGTATGGGCAATCGACCTTATATCGTGATC
>WVXK01000025.1:420-615 GCA_011773515.1 Deltaproteobacteria bacterium | reverse complement strand
GGGTTACAGCAGAATTAAAGCATAAAAGCCCCAAGACCCCAGAATTCCCAAAAGAGAAAGAATAATGATGCCAACAAGGGGAATGGCGCAACACAGTATCATCCAAAAAGAATGACTGTCCCATATATTTTCTTGCCCTTCCTTCATGGAAACCCCCTCATTACTTCAACTATTCTAGGGGCAATAGATATGCCA
>WVXK01000025.1:0-277 GCA_011773515.1 Deltaproteobacteria bacterium | reverse complement strand
GGGGTCGACTGCAAATTTTTTTTGCACCGTGAAGCAGCCAACCCCGGCTCCCGATTATTTGGTAATCGCTCGCCCCACGAAGAGCGCAAAAGGGGTCAAGTCTGCTCTTGACTCAGCTCCTTTAGCTTTGAGAGACTTAGGCGGAAGTTCAAGAGATAGTCAGGACTGATCATCATGCATTCAAGGCAGAGTCAAAAGGCTCTGCCTTTTTGCATATTTCAAGATGATATCGCCGGTTCTTGCCGATCGCCAAACCTGTTTATTTCCGAAGCAAATC
>WVXK01000024.1 GCA_011773515.1 Deltaproteobacteria bacterium | reverse complement strand
TCAACTCCGCAAAATCTCCCAACCTCCGTTTTCACCATAATTCAATCGGAAATCGACACTTTTCTTGCGGGCAACAGGTTGCAGTTACATCTTGATAATTATTAAAGGCGGCCTCCTCGGGGTAAAATGATGGGGATTGACTCTATCACTAACCCCAAAACACGAAAGGAGGCCAACCGATGAGATTTTACTGTGGAATTGNNCTTCCAGGCATTTTGGATCAGCTTGAGGCTTTCTCTTCGAGGCCGTCTGTGGTGGTGGAATCCACCCTCAACTGGTATTGGCTTGTAGACGGTCTCCAGGAGGCTGGCTTTGAGGTGAAGTTAGCCCACACGTTGGGTCTGTATATGATCACCGGGGCCAAAGTGAAAACGGACCGAAGAGATGCCTTCACCTTGGCGAGGCTTCTGAGGCTTGGTGCGATCCCTGAGGCCTACATCTATCCCAAGGACAAACGTCCCATTCGGGATCTTTTGCGTCGGAGAAACCGCCTGGTTTTCTTGCGAGCGGCCGTATATGGCGATTTGAGGCGGACGTTACTCCAGCACGGTCTTTTTGGTTACTCCCGGGGGGAGATCAAAGGGCTGAGTGAGGCGCAGATTGTCCATAACTTTGACCATCCGACTGCTCGGTGCGGTGGTCTGCTGCAGCTTGAGCGAATCAGTCTTTACAGCCGACAGATCAAGGATCTTGAGGAGATGATTCTCGCCACTGTGGCCGAGGAGCCTTCGTTCGAGCTGCTTCAGACGATCCCTGGTGTGGGTAAGATCCTGGCTTTGACAATCTACTATGAGGTCGGAGATATCCATCGTTTTGAGGGCCCAAAGCAGTTTTGCTCCTACGCCAGGGTGGTTCCTGGCATCGCCCAGTCCGGTCATATCACCAAAAGAGGCAGAGGCTGCAAGCAGGGCAATGGTTACCTCAAATGGGCGTTTTCTCAGGCTGCGGGGTTAGCGGTCAGATATGACAGTGCCGTCAGGAAATTCAGGCAAAGGCATCTCGCCAGAAGACGATCGAAGGCCCGAAGGCTCATCTCCATGAGCATTGTGGCCCACAAGTTAGCTACCGGTGCTTTTTATGTCTTAAGAGATCAGGTGCCTTTCAACGAGGAGTTGATGTTCCGCTCATAGGAGCCATGGGGAGAAGCGGCAATCCCCGTTGAATACTGGTGCGATACCCTCATCTTGATTGGGAGCCGCTTTCTCCTGCCATCATCTTTGAGCTTGTCCGCCCTGGCCGTCAACTCCGGAATCACTGGTGCTCAGGAGCCCGTCATATGTAACTTGAATGAGAGCGGTCAGGAACCGATAATTTTCTGGTGCCTTTCCTCTGTTCTGAGGAAACACGATCAACCCCTATCGTTGATCGTGAAGAGCCCGTATGGATGTACGGTGCGGATAGCTTTTCCGTACCGCCCGTGAAGGATCGAGTCGGATCGGCAAGGATGATGGCGGCTAAAACACAATCTCTGCCAACAAATCCCTATTCAAAGGGAACAGGAGGAGACTATTCGCTTGACAGGCCGCCTTTAATGGATGTATTCATCAGATTACCTCTGAATAAAAAAT
>WVXK01000023.1:51361-153806 GCA_011773515.1 Deltaproteobacteria bacterium | reverse complement strand
GAAAAGGAGGCGGCAAACGAGGTCTCCATAGAGATGGCCCTGGTTGAAGTTGCATCGGGGGCCACCCTGTGGACGGGTAACGTCACCTCTTCGGGGAGCCTGACTGTTGGCAAGATTTTTGGCGTGACACCGGGAGAGAGCGATATCGTCGTTGCTCGCAAAGCGGTAACAAGCCTGGTAGAAGAGATGGCAGACAGCATAGAGGATGCCCGTGAGAGAGAGCAGGAAGGGATCGTTGAAGAATTGAGGGAAAAGGAGTTGGCTGAGGAGAAGAGACTCAAGGAGCTTCAGCAAAAATCAAAGGAGATCGAGGGAACACTGGAGCAGGCAGACGCGGAAGCACAAAAGATCAAACAGGACGCGATGACCGAAGCCGATAGCATCAAGGCGAACGCAGAGATGGAAAAGGCAGCTATCGATGCTGAAAAATCTCAGCTCGAGAGCGAAAAAGAGGTGCTAGAAGAGCAGAAACTCAAGCTCGAGAGCGAACGTGCGAAACTGGATGAGGAGCAGGCAAAACTCGAGGAATTGAGGAAAGAGAGAGGTGAGCTCGAGGAGCAGATACAGAAATTGCAGCAGGAGATAAAGGAGGAAACGGTCGGTGATGCGGAAAAGAAAGTCGAGGAGATAGAAAAGCTCGAAAAAGATCAGGAAAGTTTGCAGGGAGAGATCGAGGATAAGCAGGAGGAGTTGCAAAGCCTGGAAGAGCAGCTTGACCAGGTGGAGAAGAAAGCGGAGTAGGATACAGGAAAGACCGTATAATGTTTTCAGCGGAAGGAAAGAACAATACGCCCTTGCCCAGAAGATAGAAAATAGATGCAATGAGCGAGAAGCCTTCCCCCCATCGGTTGAAGGCTTAAAATTTATCTTTGAGGAGATCGAGATGGGTTTGCACACTACGAGGAAAGTTCTGATTTTTCGCACATCGATTCTGTTACTTCTTTTTCTTTCGGCCTGCAGTGCCGGAGAGAGGGATGTGCGGGGGAAAACCGTTGCCTCCGTGGGAGGAGAAAAAATTACGGTGCGTGATGTGAGGGAACTGTTCGGGGTGAGGTCGGCTGCACACAGGGTTTTCGGTGTCAAAAGGGAGAAGAAAAGGGAGGCAGTGGAAAGGCTGATTGCCGGCAAACTCCTTGCCGCCGAGAGCAGAAATCGCGGATACGACGAGAGTGGGGATTTTCAAAAGCTCTACGATGAGGGAGAAAAGGATATCTACATCGCGGCGCTTTTCAAAGAAAAGGTGGACAAGGCCGTTATGGTCAAGGATGGGCAGATACAGGCCGAAGCGCAAAAAATAATGAAGGAAAATGAAAAGTTGAGCCAGCAGCAGGCTGTTGAGAAGGCAACCGAGAAGCTTTACAACGACACCTTCAGGGAGGGGGACAACGGCCTCGTTCAGAGCGTGAAGGGATCGATAAAAACGGAGCTCCACAGTGATGAGATAGACAGGATCGTCGGGGGAGTTGACGTTGGCGATGACAGGGTTGTTGCAGAGGTTGAGGGCATCCCGGTGAGCTACGGAGATATTAAAAAAGAGCTCTCCACCCTTCCCCGTCACGGGGGGGAGAATCTTGAGAGAGACCCGAGAGCGATCAGCGCCATTGTCGAGAGGATTTCGGTCCGGATTGGGCTCTATGACTTTGCCAAGAAAGAAGAGGTGGACAAGGGAGATACTTTTAACAAAGTCAAGGGTAACTTCGAGTCCTCGATACTCATCGACCTTATGATTGACAATGAGATCAGGAAAAAAATAAATGTCGGCGATGAGGAAGTAAAAAAGACCTATGACGAGCACCCGGAAATGTTCGAGCAAAATCCCAAGATCAGGGCACGGCATATCCTCGTGGACGATGAAAAAACGGCAGGCGAGGTGTACGAGAAAATTCAAAAAGGGGCAGATTTTGAGGATCTGGCAAAACAGTTCTCCAAGGACCCTTCCGCTGCAAAAGGAGGAGACCTCGGGATCTTTGGCAGAGGTGTCATGGTAAAACCCTTCGAGGAAAAGGCATTTTCATTGAAGATAGGTGAGACCTCAAAGCCGGTAAAGACGCAATTCGGCTACCATATCATCCAGGTTACGGAAAAACAAAAAGGGAACATGATGCCCTTTGCCCAGGTGAAAGAGAACCTGAAAAGGTATCTGCTCGATATGAAAATGAATGCTGAAATTGAGTCACTGATAGGCGAATTGAAGGAAAAAGCCGACATATCCATCAATGAATCAAATCTTGACCTCGTATGACCGTGAAGATTTTCTCCCCCGGCTCCGTCTATCGTGGTAGTTGAGAAATGTATTGTGTATCAGTATCAATTCTGGTCAAATGAGAGTTGAAATGAATAGACCTTTTTTGAAACTATCCACACTTTTTGTTTCATTGGTGCTATTTTTCCTAGGAATTTCAGAATCTTACTCGCTGGAATTCGATCACGTCCTATCCTTTGGAAAGTTCGGCATAGGGAGGGAGCAGTACGATACACCCGTTGACATTGTGGAGGACAGCGATGAAAACCTCTATATTCTGGACAAGAAAAATTACCGGGTTCAGAAGGTAAATTTCAGGGGAGAATTCATAACGCAATGGGGCAGGAGGGGATTCCGGGATGGGGAGTTCAAAGATCCCCGGTCCATTGCCATAGACAGGAGTGGAGATATTTACGTTGTTGATACGGGAAACAATCGCATACAGAAATTTTCCCCTGATGGTGATTTCATCCTTTCGTTTGGAAAGGTGGGCAGTGCGACGGGCAACCTGAGGTATCCTACAGACATGACTTTCGATAAAGCTGAAAACATCTATATCGCCGATTCCGGTAACCACAGGATTCAAAAATTCGACAAAAGCTTTCAATTCATCCAGGAATGGGGGAGATTCGAGCGAACAGGGAAAGAATTGAAACAGCCCTATTCCGTTGCCTACTCCGATGACGGTTTTGGGCATGTGTATGTGGCTGATAGCAGCGACTGCAGGATTCAAAAGTTTGACACCAGGGGAAACCTCAAAAAGGAATGGGACCTTCACCTGCCGGGGAAAGGATTCCTCTGCGGTGGCGTGAAAATAAAGGTGGAGCCCAGGAGCTACGATCTCTATGTGGCGGACGTGGAAAATGACGTTGTACTTGTATTCGATAAAGAAGGTGAGCCCGTCGGGGAACTTGGCGAGGCAAGGAAGAGATTCAGCAAACCGGCAGGCCTTTTCGTGAACGACTCCGTTGAGCTCTATGTGGTAGATTCGGGGAACAACGAAATCCACAAGTTCAGGAGGTAATCGAGGTGATAGGGCGCAGGTGGATTGGTGTTTTTCTCACGGCAGTATTGCTGTTTTTCAGCTTCTCGGGTGTCTTGCGTGCCCAGGATAAAACGATGACCCCCCTATCGGGTAAGGAAATACCCATGATAGAGGGGATACAGATGCTCGAAGTCGGATCCAGCGCACCCCCATTTGCGCTGAAAGACCTGAAGGGTGAATCCTTCGACTTATCAAGGCACCTGGGGCAGAAACAGTTTCTTCTCGTTTTCTGGTCGATATTCTGTGAACCGTGCAGGTACGAGATGCCCCTTATCCAGAACATTCACAAAAAGTATGAGGATAAGGGCCTGGAAGTTCTGGCTGTCGCCATTGATGGTGACCCCCTGAAAAATGCTATTGCCGGCTTCGTGAAACAGGAAGGTTATTCTTTCCGGGTATTGATAGATGAGCTCGACGAGGAAGAGTTCTTCAAAGTTGCCGACCCGTATGGGGTTGCAGGCACACCGACCATTTACATAGTCGACCGATCGGGAAAGATCGCCTTTTCGAGGGTTGGAAGCATAACCGAGAAAGAGCTCGAAAAAGAGATCACGGCTGTTTTGAAAAGCGGTCCGTGAAAGTGATGGAAAAACTAGACCTATGAGCAGATTCATCTCTTTCATCTGGGGACTCGTTGTTGTCCTGGCAATAATGGTTTCATCCGATTCTCCGTCCTTCGCCATTATAGAGGCGGGAAGCAAATACATCCCCTTTGAAGGGGTCGACCTGAAGGGTGAGACGGTAAATATAGATGATTATATAGGGAAAAAGATAATTCTTTTGAAGTTCGGCTCGATTTATTGTTCGACCTGTGTTACCTCACTGAGAGATGTCGCGCATATTTTAAAGAAGATCGGCCCGGAAAACCTCCAGGTAATAGGTGTCAACCTGGATATTTACGGCATATCCAGGGTAAAACGGTTCTATAAGGGGTATCAGCGCTTCCTGAGTTACCCCATGCTGATAGATAAAAAACTAAAGATATCTACTCCGTACAGAGTCCAGAGCCTTCCCGCGCATGCACTCATTGATAAGGATGGAACAGTCCGGTACGTATCCACGGGCGCCACGGAAAAAGACTTCGGTGACCTGGAAGAGGTCATCACGAAGCTCATAACTGGAGAGAGGGCAATAGAGACAGTCGTCGAGGAGAGACCTTTGGAGTTGTACCTCCCCCAGAACTTTTCCAAGACTCTGCAGGACTCCGTATATATCGTGGGGAGGGTGCCTAATAAGGGTGCCCAGGTTTCCTTGATGCTCAACGGGGGGGCAAAACAGGTTGTCAGGAGCATGAGGAATCTGTTTTACATCCGCACCCCCCTTTCCCTGGGGAGCAACTACATCGAAGTCCAGGTAATGGGGGAAGAGGGGAAAAAAGCCCATAAGGGCATAGTCCTGTTCAGAGAGCCGAAAATCGGCCTGGGGATAGAATCTCCCTTTCCCGAATATCATTTCCACACCGAATCGAATGAAAAGCCCTGCGCGGAGTGCCACGATCTGAATCCTCCGGCGAATGCACAGGGCGGGTTTGCCATGGCTACCAAGTTTTGCCTGGGCTGTCACAAAGAGCTCGAAGGGAAAAAATATGTTCACGGGCCGATAACAGTCGGTGGATGTTCGCCCTGCCACGATTTCAACAGCGAACCGAACAAGTATGCGGTCATCGCTTTCGGGCAGGACCTCTGCTTCAACTGCCACGAGGATAAGAGGCAGGAACTGGTAAAAGATTTTCTGCACGGCCCCATGTCCGCGGGAATTTGTGCCATCTGTCATAATCCCCACGGTTCGAACGAAAAGTTCCAGCTGCGAAAATACGTGGGTGACCTGTGCGTAATGTGTCACGCCGACTTCAAAGCGGAAATGTTCAGGCCTGCTGTGC
The DNA here is from genome assembly GCA_011773515.1 of Deltaproteobacteria bacterium. Classification (NCBI taxonomy): domain Bacteria; kingdom Pseudomonadati; phylum Myxococcota; class Myxococcia; species Deltaproteobacteria bacterium. The sequence goes on along the minus strand of WVXK01000023.1, from coordinate 148,640 downwards.
ACAAACCGTTTCAGGATGGCCTCTGCACGAACTGCCACTTTCCTCACTCATCTGACCAACAGAACTTTTTCGTAAAATTGCCGGGGAACGATCTGTGCCTCGACTGCCACAGGGGGGAATTCGGAAATCATACCCATCCATACGACAGGCCACCGAAAAGGGAACTCGATGTCAAGCTTGACAAGGATGGGAACCTCATGTGCCTCTCCTGCCACAATCCCCATGCTAGCGATGTAGGGAAGCTCCTGCCGAAAGGCGGGTGTGACTTCTGCCACGGCACGGAAAGCAAAGAGGAATCTTAAATGAAAAAGAAGATGAGAAAACTGGGCTTGAGGCTCATAACTTCATCCCTTCTTGTTTCGCTCCTCACCATATTTGTAGGGGGGTACGTCGTTTTCAAAGTGACCGAGGATTCGATCAAACAGGATAATCTGTTTGCCGCTTCTCAACTCGCGGCAAAATTCAGCGCCCTGAGTGACCTGACAACTGCTATGGGCAGAGACATTGAAGGGCTCATCACGAGCGTAAAAGTGGACCGCTTCGGTTCGGCCTGGGTCATGGACGCCGATGGATTTCTCATTGCCCATATGGACCACAGATTGAGACATTTTGTGGAGGAAAAGACGTTCATGGGGGATAAGGTGGTAGGGCTCGAGAGCGTCGACATGCCTATCCACAAGCTGGGTGAAAAGAACATGGTTCACGAAGCGACGCTTCTTGACCTCATGGAAAAGCTAAACGGGGGATTTGGGACCTATAATAACCTTTTCGATGAGGAACAGATAATTGCATTCAGAGTTCTCAAGGACAAGGGCTTGCTGGTGGCTGTTGATCAACCGATCGAAAAGGCTTATTCGGAACTCAAGAGGGTTAAAAAGGTAATTTTCACCACCTCCGGTGTCGTGGGCATTCTCATTCTTGGCTTCACCTGGTTTGCGACCCAGCTCATTATCAGGCCTTTTTACGCCGAGGTGGAGGAAATGAACGAGAGACTGCTGCTGATAAACAGGGAGCTAGAGGGTGCAAAAAATAATCTTGAAAAGGAGAATGCGGGCCTTTTGAGGCTCTATGATCTATCCATTGCGATGCAGTATTCGGGTTACATCGAACCCCATCTTCCGCTGGCACTCGGCGTTGCACAGGAACGTTTTGCTCTCGACCGAATTCTTCTGTTCATGCCCGATGAGGCGGAGGAGTTCCTCCGGTGCAGGGCTACCGTGGGGAACGTCTTCGAACCGGAAGAGCAGATCATGGTTCCCATATCCGAAGGTGGAGGAGCCCTCGCAAGGGCCTACCTCGAGAAGAAGACCTTTTGCTTTTCAAGTGAAACCGGGCTTCCAGATGAGTTCAAGATCGAGAAACCTTACTCCTCTATCAGGGCACTTCGAAGCAGAGACTTTGCGGTTTTCCCGCTCGTTGCAAAGGAAAGAGTTATCGGTGTGTTCGGCATAGACAACAAACTGAGCAGGAGGGCATTGACCAGGCAGGAAATTGACCGGATCGAGAGCTTTTCCTATAAGCTCGCTGCTATGATCGACAACACACTTCACTTCCAGAATGTCGGGAGAAAAGCAGAAGCGCTGGGGAGGACAGACCGACTCACCGGGCTCTACAACCTCGAACATTTCAAAGTCATTGCCGAGGAGGAATTTCTCAGGTCAGCCAGGTCGGGCAATCCACTTGCGATGGCCCTTTTTCACATAGCAAATTTCAAAGAGTATCATGAGTCAAACGGCTACCAGAGAGGTGATTACGTCCTCAGGAAATTTGCGGAGCATCTGAAAAAGCTCGAGGAGATGAAGGTTGTCGCAGGGCGCTGTTACGGAGCAACGATGGCAGCTCTATTTAAGAGCCACGATTATGACCAGGCAAAAACCCTCGTCGATAAATTCGAGGNNTGGTAAAGACTGTCATCGAAGCCTATCCCCTCCAAGATCCGCCAGGGTTTGATGAGTTCTTCAAATCTCTGGAGGCCGACATTTTCAAGGTATGATAAGGTTAAGAGAAGTCGAGCTGGTAAAAACGATCTTTGATCCGAGAAAATTAGAAGATCCCGGCTATCCTCATTTTGCCATTGCCGGCAGATCGAATGTTGGAAAATCATCCCTTATCAACAAGGTTCTTGGCAGACAAAAGCTCGCAAAAATAAGCAAGACCCCAGGACGGACCCGGTCGATAAACTATTACCTGGTTGATAAAAAATTTATTATCGCTGACCTGCCTGGATATGGTTTTGCGAAAGTTTCCATGAGGGAAAGAAAGTCCTGGAAACACCTCGTGGAGAAGTACTTTACGTTAATAACCGACGTGCTTGCAGTGTTCCTCCTCGTCGATTCAAAGAGGGCCGTCGAGGAAGAGGAGGAAATGATCCTCAATTTTTTGAGCACCTTCGGGGCACAGGTTGTCGTTGTGTTCACGAAGGTGGACAGGTTGACACAGAAAGAGAGAGCGGGTTTGCGCAGCAGGTCTTCTGAGCATGTTGTCGACATTACGGGAAGAGAGCCGATTTTTTTCTCCGCGAGAACGGGAGAGGGAAAAGAGAAGATTGTTCGCGCAATGTCCGAATTCCTGTCAAAGGGTAGGAATTGATATTTTGGGTTGATTTTTTTCCGGTAAAGATATACTTTTTACACTCGTTTCGTCATGATTTCATTGAGAAAAGCTCAAGGAGGATTCAATTGTACCAGATAGTTGAGAAAAAGGTGATCGCAAAAGATGTCTTTCTCAATAGAATAAAGGCTCCCTACTTGGCGAGAAAGAGAAAGGCAGGGCAATTTCTCATATTGAGGATCGATGAAAATGGCGAAAGAATACCCCTAACAATAGTCGACTCGGACCCCGTCGAGGAGACCGTTACGATTATTTATCAGGTGGTTGGAAAGACGACGAGGGAGCTGTCGGCCCTCGAGGGGGGTGCTGAGCTTATAGATGTGGTGGGCCCCCTTGGAAGACCGACGCATATTGAGAAGCTCGGTACCATCGCCTGCGTCGGGGGAGGCATAGGGAATGCGCCGCTCTTGCCGATCGCAAAAGCCTTCAAAAAGGAGGGCAACAAACTGGTTACCGTGGTGGGTGCGAGGACGAAGGATCTCCTGATACTGGAGGAGGAGATGGAAGCCATCAGCGACCGGTTTGTGGTCACCACCGATGACGGAAGTTATGCGAAAAAGGGTTTTGTCACCGATGCCCTCAAAGAAGTTATCGAGGAGGGTGAAAAGATTGATCTTGCGCTCGCCATTGGGCCAATTCCCATGATGCGGGCGGTTTCTGAGCTGACAAAGCCTTACGGGATAAAAACCTATGTGAGCCTGAATCCCATTATGGTAGATGGAACGGGCATGTGTGGAGCCTGCAGGGTTACCATCGGCGGCAAGACGAGGTTTGTCTGTGTCGATGGGCCTGAATTCGATGGCCACGAGGTGGATTTTCTCGAGCTTGCCAAAAGGAACAGGGCTTTCATCGAACAGGAGAGAGTTGCCGAAGAGGCCTACATGCAGAAGGAGGCAAAGCAGGCAAAAGGAGGGAGAGGTTAGATGGAGGAGAAAAAAACGAAGAGACCCAAGCCTTTCAGCATCCCAAAACAGCCCATGCCCGAGCAACCGCCCGAGCTGCGGATAAAGAATTTCAACGAGGTTCCCTATGGCTACACTCCCGAACAGGCCATTGCCGAGGCTTCGAGGTGTATATTTTGCAAGAATCCCCAGTGTGTGAAGGGCTGTCCGGTGGGGATAAAGATACCCGACTTCATTGATCTTGTCCGCCAGGGCAAATTTGTCGAGGCGGCGAGGAAAATCAAGGAAGACAATGTCCTTCCCGCCATATGCGGGAGGGTTTGTCCACAGGAAGAGCAGTGCGAGATGCCCTGCGTTATTGGAAAGAGGGATGAGCCCGTCGCTATCGGGAGGCTGGAGAGGTTTGTCGCTGATTTTGAGCGGGTCACGGGCCAAATAGCGATCCCTGAAGTTGAGCCTCCAACGGGAAAGAGAATAGCTGTCGTAGGGTCGGGTCCGGCTGGCCTGACCGTTGCGGGAGATCTTGCGCAGCTCGGTCATGAAGTGGTGATTTTCGAAGCACTGCACAAACCGGGAGGGGTCCTCGTATATGGCATCCCGGAGTTCAGACTTCCCAAGGCCATCGTTGCTGCGGAGGTCGATTACATAAGGGCCCTCGGCGTCAGAGTCGAGTGCAATGTTGTCATCGGGAAGACGATTACAGTCGACGAGCTCCTTACCGAAGAAAAGTTTGATGCCGTTTTTATCGGAAGCGGCGCGGGCCTGCCCTACTTCATGAACATTCCGGGGGAAAACCTCATCGGCGTGTACAGCGCCAACGAATACCTCACACGGGCTAACCTCATGAAGGCTTACGAGTTTCCGAGAGCGGACACACCGATAGCGAAGAGCAAAAATGTTGCGGTATTCGGTGGGGGCAACGTCGCCATGGATGCGGCGAGGAACGCCTTGAGGATCGGTGCTGAGAATGTTTACGTCATCTATCGCCGTTCGAAAAAGGAGATGCCTGCGCGGATCGAGGAGATCCATCACGCAGAGGATGAGGGGATCCAGTTCATGCTCCTTACCAACCCGACGAAATTCATCGGGGATGACGAGGGGATGATAAAACAGATCGAATGCTTGAAAATGGAGCTCGGCGAGCCGGACGAATCGGGGAGGAGGCGCCCGGTGCCCATCAAGGGCTCAGAATTTCTGCTTGATGTCGACACGGCAATAGTTTCCATCGGAAATGGCGCAAACCCTCTCATACCCGCCACGACTCCCGGCCTCGAAACGAACAAGTGGGGCAATATCATCGCCGACGATGAGACGGGAAAGACCAGCAAAAAGGGGGTGTACGCCGGGGGGGATATCGTCATCGGCGCCGCAACGGTCATCCTTGCCATGGGTGCAGGAAGGGTAGCGTCGAAGGCCATGCACGAGTACGTCATGACCGGCGCCTGGTAGGGTTAAGCGCTTCCGGGTTCAAGATATCATCACCTTTACAAAAAAAGCTATTCGGGGGGAGCGGTTCTCGGTAAGTGAAGGGCTCCTTCAAAAGGTCTTTTCTGTCAATCGCTTCGTATAAAAACCAGGTAGATTATCGCCACGGTTATCACTACGAAACCCACCACAAAGCTAACCAGAGTGGGGTCGACGCTGCCGTCGACGGGCTTGAAGTTCGTATAGCGAATTATCGCAAGCGAACCGCCGCAGAAAAGAAGGGTGACGAGAACCCACTTCCACCTGAAAATGACGGCGAGAACGAAAAGAATTATGATCCCGATGATAACCAACGGGTCGGAGGCAAATTGAAAGAAGGTCTCGCTTGAAAGGTACGCGTTGAGTATTTCGAGCTTGTCAATCATCGACACCCCCTGTTAATTAAAATCTACAGGTATGATAATATAATGATCAATTTTATGGAAAAACAATTTTTTGCCTGTCTTTGAGGGGGAGATGGAACGGCCGGTCGGCATATTCGACTCTGGAATCGGGGGACTCACCGTGCTCAGGGAGTTGAGGGATTCGATATCGGGAGAACAGTACCTCTACTTCGGAGATACGGGAAGAGTCCCGTACGGTAACAAGGGGAAACTCACGGTCACCCGGTATTCCGTGGAAATTGCAAACTATTTGCTGATGAACCACGATATCAAGGCGCTCGTCGTTGCCTGCAACACTGCTTCTTCCCTTGCGGTGGAGGGCCTTCAAAAATTATATCGGATCCCGGTTTTTGAGGTTGTCTCTCCTGCAGTTGCCAAGGCAGTGGCTGAAACGAAAAACGGCAGGATAGGGGTTATCGGGACGTCGAGCACCATAAGGAGCAATACCTACAAGAGGATGATAAGATCACAAAACAAGCACATCAAGGTTTTTCAAAAAGCATGCCCCCTTTTTGTCCCGCTCGTTGAGGAGGGCTGGGTGGATCATCCGGTAACGGAGATGGTTGTTCTCGAGTATCTATCTTTCCTGAAGAAAAACAGGGTCGATACGTTGATTCTTGGATGTACTCATTATCCTTTCATCAGGAGCAGGGTTGAGGCCTACCTGGGAGAGGGCGTGACGATTATCGATTCGGCCATGAATGTTGTCATTGAAGTTGAGAAATACCTTCGCTCTCATGATCTGGTTCGTATCGGAAAAAAGAAGGATATCCGTTACCTGGTGACAGATGACCCTGATAAGTTCAGGGAGCACGGCGAGAGACTTCTTGGAGAAAGACCGATTGACGTTGTGCAGGTTACCTTATGAATGGTAAGAGAGAGCCCGAATGAATCTCACGAACCTCATCAAGTCCGGAGTTGTTATCTGGGACGGGGCTATGGGAACTTTGCTGCAGGAGCGGGGCCTTTTGAAAGGAAGGCCGCCGGAAGAGCTCAATTTGAAAAATCCCGGGTTGGTCCTGCAAATACACACGGATTATCTCGAAGCGGGTGCGGTTGGCGTAACGACCAATACCTTCGGGGCCAACAGGGTAAAGCTTGGTGAGTACGGCCTTGAAAGTAGGGCGAGTGAGCTGAACAGGCGGGGAGCAGAGATAGCTCGGAGTGCCTGCAAGGGAATGGCGCTGGTATCCGGATCGGTCGGTCCGACGGGAAAGTTTTTGAGACCGCTCGGTGAACTCGAGTTCAAATCGGCGGTGGATATATTCAGTGAGCAAATAGGCGGCCTGATCGAGGGCGGTGCCGATGTGATAAAGATCGAGACAATGATGGATATCAGAGAGCTCAAAGCCGCCATTTATGCCGCCAGGTCTTTGTCGGAAATCCCCGTCATAGCCATGATGACCTTCCAGGATAATTTCAGGACCCTTCTTGGGACCACGCCCGAGTCTTTCGGGGTCGTGGCAGATGGAATGGGAGCCGACGTCATAGGGATCAACTGCTCCGTCGGTCCGGGAAAAATGATGGATATGCTCCAGATGATAGCTTCCGTCACTCACAAACCCCTCATAGGGCAGCCAAATGCCGGGATCCCCAAACTTGTCGATGGGAAAACTCTATTCCCCATGGGCCCGGATGATTTTTCAAAAGCCGTGGAGGAGTTTCTTCCTCTCGGCGTCCGGATCATCGCCGGTTGTTGCGGGACCACCCCTGATCACATGAGCAATGTGCGGGCACGGCTCAATTTCAAAACAGAGAGAGGTTTCGAGACGCTCCCTGCTCCGGAAAGAGCCATCGAGGTGCTACCGGGGCAGAAAGTTGCCTCGAGGACAAGGGTGGTGGCAATAGATATCGAAGGGCCGTTGATGATCATCGGGGAGAGGATCAATCCGACGGGGAAGCGAAAGCTTGCTGAGGAACTGCGGAAAGGAGTCATGGAAGGGGTAATAAGGGAGGCCAGGGAACAGGAGGCGAATGGGGCTCATATTCTCGATGTCAATGTGGGAGTTCCAGGAGTCGAGGAAGATCTGTTGATGGAAGAGGCGGTGTATGCGGTGAACTTGAACTCCTCATTGCCGGTGATGGTTGACTCCGCGAATGCGGCCGTTATAGAAAAAGGACTCATGGCGGCAGATGGAATACCCGTGATCAACTCCGTTTCAGGGGAGATGAATAAGCTCGAAGATCTTCTCCCTCTCGCAAAGAGGTTTGGCGCATCCCTCGTTTGCCTGCTCCTTGATGAGTCGGGAATTCCGGAAAGCCCCCGGGCCAGATTGGCGGTTGCGATGAAAATACTGAAGGAGGCGGAGAGAGCGGGAATTTCGCGGGACAAGCTGATCATCGATTGCCTGACGACTGCAATCAGCGCCTCCCACCTTGCTGCCGTCGAAACTCTCGAAACGGTGAAGCTTGTCAGGCGGGAACTCAACCTTCCCGTGATCCTCGGGGTGAGCAATGTTTCTTTCGGATTGCCGGGAAGGCAGATGATAAACCGGGCTTTTCTGTCAATGGCGGTCACGAAGGGGCTCAACCTGGCGATAATGAACCCTCACGACAGGGATGCCGTCGATACGGTTTCATCCTGCAACCTTCTCTCGGGAAAAGACAAGGATGGGTATGAGTACATCAGGCGCGTGACGGCAGAAACTGAAGGTGAAGGTGGGAAAGAGTTTTCCGGGGGTGATTTCCCGGAGATCCGTGAGGCGGTTCGGAGCGGCAGGAAAGGGGAGATTGTCGAGATCATAGAGATGACGCTCAAGCAGGGTGCGATGCCCCTGTCGATAAATAATGATGGTATAGTCAGGGGGTTGGAGGAAGTAGGAAAGCTCTTCAACGCAAACAGGATATTTCTCCCCCAGGTCATTGCTGCTGCGGAGACTGCCAAGATAGGATTTGAGAGAATAAAGTCTGAGATGGGGGGGGAACACCAAGAGGTAATCGGAAGAGTGCTGCTTGCCACCGTGGAGGGCGACATTCATGATATCGGGAAAAACATCGTGGCCGCGCTGCTTGCAAATCATGGCTTTGAAGTGATCGACCTAGGAAAAAACGTCCCCGCTGAAAAAATCCTGGAGGAAGCAATAAGAAACAGGGTGGATGTGGTTGGACTGTCGGCTTTGATGACAACGACCATGATCGAGATGAAAAAAGTCATAGCGCTCCTCAAGTCCAGGGGGGTTGAGTCCGTTTCCATTATCGGGGGCGCCGTGGTTACGGAAGACTTTGCAAAGGAGATAGGTGCCGAGTTTTATGCCGAGGATGCAATGGACGCGGTTACGAAACTGAGGAAGGCTGTTTTGGACAGGAGGAGATAACGGGGTTGCTAAAGGATTTTTCCATTTCAGCGATGAGATAGAGTGGGAATTCTTGTAAGAAGTGCGTGAGGGTTGCAATGTCCAAGGAAGAGGAGAAGATTCTCTCAGGTTTCAACCACAACTTGCATTACAAGGGGAAGACGTATCACATACAGACGGAAGATTGCGGGTTTTCAAACCCCTTCATTCTGAGTCACATATTTCTCGACGGCATGGTAATTGATACGGTGAGAGAATCATATTCAGATATTCTTTCCGAAGGCGAAGAGGTCCATAAAAAGGTTGAGGAAATGATGAAGAAGCAACACCTTATCGTGATAAGACGTCTTTTTTCCGGTTTTTACGATAGTGCTGAGGCAAACGGCAAGGAAAATGAGGATTGAGCTCGTAAACGCTGGTTTTTATCATAACGAGAAAGAAGTTTTCAGCAATCTCAATCTCTCCTTCAAAGGTGGTGACCTTGCTGTCATTACCGGGGATGAGTCCTCTGGAAAAAGTGCGCTTTTCGATCTTTTGCGCCTGAAGAAGAGACCCTTTTTCGGAAATGTTTTGATAGATGGCAAAGACCCTTTCGAGAATAATAAGATCCGCAAGATGTACAGGTCCTACCTCGGGATAGTTCCCGAACCAGGTACGTATTCCCTTGATATACCCTTGAAAAAGCTCATAAAAGCGAATAGAGAGGTGTCCCTGAGACTGAAAAGGGGTGAGTATTTGACGAGGATGGAGGAGGGGAGGAAATTTTTCCGCCTCTCCTTCGACGATGACGGGGTGCTGGGCCAGCTCTCCAGGTCGGAGAGGATACGCTTCCTGCTTTTGCTCGAAATGATAAGAGACCCGGCGGTTTTGCTTTTCGATTCGGTCTTATCCGAGGCCGGTGATACCTGGGGCGAAAAGATTTTCCTCTTTTCAAGGAAAATATGCGAAGATGGGAGGATAATCGTGATGTTGGAGAGGAAGTTGCCGCTCTACCTTGAAAAGAGGGCCACCAAGCTTATCGAAGAGTCGGGACAATTCAAGCTGCACACGTTTTACAGAAAAGAAGAGGTGACCATCTGAAATGGGAGGTTATCTTTTAGAGTGGCGGGTGCTGGGTGCTGCGAAGGCAAAAAATTTTTTCATCAAGCTCTTTATCACAACCTTTCTCGTTTTTTCCTTTCTCCTGCTCTATTTTCCCCGAGGCATCAATGGTTATCTTGCTCAAAACTGGAGGGTAACCCTTTTTTTGAATAATGGCGTGGAGGCCGAAAAGGGGAAGATGTTAGCGGAAAGACTGGGCCGACTGGAATTTATCAGTTCGGCCGATTATTTCTCCGAGGAGGAAGTGTGGAGTGAATTTTTATCAACCGTGGCAAATCCCGAAAACCTGAAAAAAGTTATCGGAAGCCCTATCCCTGGATATATCGAGGTAAAGTTCAAGATTGGAAACCTTGACGAGAAGAGCCTGAAGAGGCTCATCGTTATCGCAGAGGAAGAGAATCTGGTGAAAGATATCCTTTACGGGGGATCCAGCTTTTACAGGATGATGAGGATTAAAAGATACCTGAACGGGTCTCTATTTAGCGCCTTTTTCATTTTTCTCTCGATTATGGGCGTGTTTCTCTATTACCTCGATGCAGACCTTCGCCTTGTTGCGGCAAATGAGCTTGCTTTTGTGAAGGACCACGGGAAGGGAGCGGGGTACAGCGAGGCGGGAAAACTTGCGGGGAGTGCATGGGAGGGGCTCGTCACAGGATGCCTTTCCTTCGGTATCTGCGTCGCTGCTTTGAGTTTATTTTTCCTGAAGTTCCCCTCTATGCAGGCCTATCTTTCCTTTCCTTCTCCATCTGATTATCCTTCGTTCATAATTCCATTTTCAATCGTTGTGCTGATGACGCCTGCCCTCTATCTCCTGGTCTCCTATTTTTCACAGAGAAAAGTCATGAATATCGTTGCGGGAGAGCGGTAATTATATTCCAAAGGAAACATCTACGACGCGGGCCTTTCATTTTTATGCTCCTATTCTGCCTTTTCGTCGTTTTCCTCTGTCCTGGCGATTATGCCCATGGAAAATCAGAGAAAAAGAAACTCCAAAGAGAGAGATCCCGGCTTATTGAGCTCAAGAAAAAGTCAGAAAAGGCGAAAAAGGAGCTGGAAAGAGCAATCCGCAAGCAGAAGAGATTGAAAAAGAACGTGGGGAAGCTCGAAAAAGAGCTGAACGCAAAATTGAAGTTTCTGAAAAGGGTAGACAGGGAGTTGAAATATGTTGAAACCCTGTTGAACAGATACGATAAAAGAATATCCGAACTCAAAGGCAGGAGGGAAAATCTCATCGAAGCCGCAGTAAGCGCGACGGAGATCAGTTTCTATAAAGAGGCCGATTTTTCTCCCGGTTTGCTGTCATTCGTCCACAGGGAGAGGGACTGGTATGTGACGCGCCTACTCATTGAAGAACTCGACAGGGAGATGGAGGGTGTTTTCACACAGGAGGAGAAGTTTGAAACGAAAGTGGACAGTCTGGAGGACACCAGAAAGTACTGGGAAAAAAAGCATAAGGCGACGGAAAAAAAGAAGAAAAATATAGAGACCCAGCGAAAGAAGAAAAAGAGTCAGCTCGCAAAAGCTGAACGGGAAAAAGCGCGGATTGAGAAAAGATACCGGAAACTCAAGCGGGATATCGGTAGACTGCAGAAGACGGTATCATCGATTGAAAAAAGAGTCAGGAAAAAAAGGGAAAAGACGAAGTTTGCCAGGACTGTTCCCTCGGGGTACACTTTCCCTGCCCGGGGGACTGTAGTGACAAAATTTGGCAGGGTGAGAGATAAAGATTTCAACATATATATCGATAACAAGGGAATCGAGATCAAAGGAAAGCCAGGCGGGGGCGTCCGCGCCGTGCACGACGGCGTTGTTGTTTATCAGGGAGATCTCAGCGGTTTTGGCATTGTCACGGTAATAGAGCACAGGGGCGATATTTTTACGGTCTATGGAAAGGCCGCGTTGTATAATGTAAAGGTTGGTGATAAGGTTAAAAAAGGGCAGAAAATAGGAAGATTTAACAAAGGGAGCTCACCGGTTGTCTACTTTGAGTTGAGAATCGGGGGTAAGCCAGTTAACCCTCTAAAATATATAAAGATTCCCCGGGCCTGAAAGGAGAAACATATGAAGAAGAAGATGATCGTGCCACTCCTGATAATGCTGTTTTTATCAGGAATTCTCGTGGGAAAGTATGCGATCGGAGACCCTACGAAGGAAAACAGTTCGATATATGAAAAACTGAAGATCTTTTCCGATGCGATTGCCATCGTTCAGAACAACTACGTGGAAAGTGTCGACGCGCAGGAAGTCATATACGGCGCAATCAAGGGCATGCTTCAAACGCTCGATCCCCACAGCTCTTTCATGACCCCCGATATGTTCAAGGAAATGGAGGTAGAGACAAAAGGAACCTTTGGCGGTCTCGGGATCGAGATAGGAGTGAGAGATACGATGTTGACCATCATTTCCCCGATCGAAGACACGCCGGCTTTTCGTGCCGGTCTAGAGGCCGGTGACGTCATTGTAAAGATCGAGGATGAGTCAACAAAGGATATGACCATAATGGACGCAGTCAAGAGGCTACGCGGTGAGCCGGGCACAGACGTTACGATATGGGTTGCAAGGGAAGGGTGGACGGAGCCGAAGAGTTTCACCATTACCCGGGACATAATAAAAATCAAGAGCGTCAGGTGGAAGGTGCTCGAAAAGGGCTATGTATATATCAAGGTAAATCAATTCCAGGCGAGAACCAATTCCGATCTCGAAAAAGCGATAAAAGCCATATTGAAGGAGGAGAGCGAGATCAGGGGGCTGATTCTCGACCTGAGAAACAACCCCGGCGGTTTGCTCGATCAGGCGGTGAAGGTGGCTGATATGTTCCTCGAATCCGGGTTGATCGTATATACGGATGGAAGACGGGAGGACCAAAAGTTCAGATACACAGCCACCGACGTCGGAACGTACAAGGGTTTTCCCATGATTGTGCTGGTCAATGCCGGATCGGCAAGCGCATCAGAGATCGTCGCGGGAGCGCTTCAGGATCACGAGAGGGCTGTTATTCTCGGAAACCAGACATTCGGGAAGGGGTCAGTTCAGACCATAATTCCGCTGGAAGACGGATCTGCCGTTCGCATTACCACTGCCAGATATTTCACTCCCGGTGGAAGGTCGATACAGGCGAAGGGCATAACTCCGGATATCGTCGTCCAGGTTGGAAGCGCAGAACCCGACAAGCATCCGACGCCCTTTCGGGAAAAGGATCTCAAAAAGCACCTGGAAACTCCTGATGCGGAAAAAAAGGGTGACGAGCCGGTTGACGAGCCGGTTGATGAAAAACCCATTATAGAGGAAAAAATTGATAAAAGCTCTGTCAAGGATGGGGATGATGTTCAGCTGAACAGGGCACTTGAGCTTCTGAAGGGATGGGAGATATTTAAGGAAAAGTATCTGGAAAAAGCAGGCTAAATTAACCGTGGATATCTGTTTTACCCGATGAGCAGCAGAAAAAAAAGGAGCAAAAAGGGTCTTTTTCAGGAATGGAAAAAGGCCCTTGTTTTTATCGTTCTGCCATTTTGCCTTGGAATTGCAGGGGCTATTATCTATCTCTATCCGGGAGAATCTGCACGGGTAAAATCCCTTGAAAGGATACGGGTGCCAACGGAAGAAGAGGAGCGGGAACGGTTAGAGGGGCTCTTGGAGGAGGAGCTGGCGGAAAAGTTTTATGACCAGGATTTTTCCAGGGGGAAAATTTCCCTCGTACTGGATGATGTTGGCTATGAGAAAGAGAGGGCGATGAAGTTTATCAGCATGGGAGTTCCGGTTACCGTCGCTGTGTTGCCGGGGGGGCAGTTCTCACGTGAAATCGCCATACTCTCTGCACGGAAAGGGAACTCGGTCTTGCTTCACATGCCCATGCAGTCTGAGCAGAACCTGATTGATAAAACGGGCGATTTTCTCCTCCATGTCGACATGGGGGAGAAGGAGATTATCCAGAGACTCGATAGAGCGCTGACCTGGGTTCCAGGGGCCTCCGGTGTATCAAACCATATGGGCTCGCAGTTTACAAAGAATTCCGAGGGAATGCGATACGTTGCGGGTTATCTCCGCCGAAAAAAGCTGTTTTTTCTCGATAGCAAGACAACGACCCAGTCGGTTGCCCCATTCGTGTTCCGCGTAACGGGTGTCAAAGCTCTCAGGCGAGATATCTTCCTCGATAACGATGGTGATCCAAACAGGATAACGGAGCGATTCGAGGAGCTAAAGTCAGTTGCTTCAAAGAGCGGGATCGGCATCGGTATTATCCATCCCGGTCCCGCTGTGATCGATCTCATAGAGAACCTGGTGAAGGAAGCTCTTTTTGAAGGGTACAAGTTTGTAACCCTGTCGGATGTCGCTTCCGGGAGTTGAAATCAGTGGAACCTGGGACGAGAGAGTATCTCACCGTTTCCGAACTTACAGAGCAGATCAAAAGAGCCCTCGAGAGCGGGTTTCCCTCTGTCAGGGTCGGGGGGGAGATATCGAACTATTACCTTTCCCCGGCAGGACACAGTTACTTTACCCTGAAAGATGACGGTGCACAGATAAGGATCGTCCTGTTCAGGGGAAAGGAGAGAAGCGTTTCCGGAAAGGTCGAGGACGGAAAATTTGCCGTCGTCTCCGGCCAACTTGCCGTTTATGAAAAACGGGGTGAATATCAGATCGTTGCCACTGCAGTAGATGTTTCAGGGATCGGCGAGCTTCTCATCATGTTTCAAAAACTCAAGGAACGTCTCCAGAGAGAGGGTCTGTTCGACGAGGAGAGAAAGAAGAAACCACCCGTTTTCCCATCACGGGTGGGTATCGTGACATCGCTCCGGGGTGCAGCGGTTCGGGACATGGTGAGGATCATCCGCAACAGATTTGCCAATACGGAAATTGTTATTTCCCCTGCCATGGTTCAGGGTGACGGTGCTGCCCGGGAGATTTCAGAGGCGCTGCAGACAATTGACCGGGAAGGCAAAGTGGACGTGATAATTGTGGGCAGGGGAGGAGGCTCGATCGAGGACCTCTGGGCTTTCAACGAAGAACTCGTGGTGAGAACCATCGCCTCCCTTGATACCCCCGTGATCTCTGCAGTTGGCCACGAAACGGATTTTACCCTGACGGATTTCGTTGCCGATGTGCGCGCATCAACGCCCTCCAACGCTGCGGAAATTGCTGTCCCGGTAAGATTTGAGCAGCAGGAAAGGATCCACCACCTCATGGCCAGGATCCAGAGAAAAGTATCGGAAGAAATTTCGATCCTTCGTTCAAAACTTAACTACCTGAGAGGTGAAATCCGTGATCCAAGGATAACCCTGAGATCAAAGAGACTTCACCTGGCTGACCTTGAAGAGAAGCTTTCCGCTAAATCGCCCGGAAGATACCTGGACTCCCTGAGAATCAAAACGGGCGGATGCTTCATCGATATGGAAAGAAAAGTAAAGGAGAAAATAACGGGCATGAGGGCAAGACTCGAGAACATCAAGGGTAAAATCGTAACATTGGATCCGCGGGGGATTCTTGAAAGGGGATATTCGATTACCTTCGATTCCAACACGGGAAGCATAATCGCTGATTCCCGGGAAGTTGAAAAGGGCACAAGGATCGAGACACTCCTTTTCAGGGGCAGGATATTTTCACGGGTCGAAGGAAAGGAATGAAGAAAATAATCCCGATACTTCTCTCATCCCTGGGGTTTTTCGCAACGTTCACCCTCTGCTGTGCCGTTGGCGCTTACTGTGCTGATGTCGTTCTCCCGTTTAATCCGGAGCCGAAGCAGGGTGAGATTTTCCCGGTAACCGTGCTTGGCGACGAAGATCTCCTGGAAGCCCGGATTCAATACGGGAGACAGGAAATCTACCTTCAGTGCGACGGGAAAAGGGCCTCCGGCTGGTTCGGATTCGATCTTTCCACCCCGCCGGGGCAAAAAGACCTGACCTTCATACTGGTTAAAAAAAACGGTGCACGGAAGATAACCAGGAGCCTGAAGGTTGTATCCGGATCTTTCCCCACGCAAAATATCAGTGGAGTCCAGGACTCCTATGTTAACCCTGGGAAAAGGGAACTCGATAGGATAAAATCAGAAGCGGAAGCCCTGAAGGATATATGGCAGAGCTCTGCCCCGGATGTCTTTTGGGATGGCAACTTTGTTCTTCCCTTTGATGGATTCAGCGGAAGCGGGTTCGGAAGGAGAAGGATCATCAACGGGGAACCACGGAATCCTCACACGGGAGTCGATGCCGTCGCTTTGCCCGGCACTCCGGTTAAAACGATCAACAACGGTATTGTAAGGCTGACGAGAGACCTTTTTTTCTCCGGGATGTCGGTGATAATCGATCACGGGGGTGGAGTTTTTTCCATGTATTTTCACCTTCAGGACATAATTGTTGAAACAGGAAATTATGTGAGAAAGGGTCAGATCATCGGGCATGTGGGTGATACAGGAAGGGCAACGGGTCCGCACCTTCATCTGGGCGTGAGAATTGTAGACCAGAGGGTCAATCCCATGGATCTTTTTCGCTGACNNCAAGGAGGAAAGCTTTTATGGGTGCCGACAAAAAGAGCACTCTTTCATTTGAGGATGCGATGAAAAAGCTGGAGGGAATCGTAAGGAAACTCGAAGAAGGCAATGATTCCCTTGAAAAATCTCTTGATCTCTTCGAAGAGGGAGTCAAGCTTACCAGATACTGCAATGAAAAACTCGATGAAGCCGAGAAAAAACTGGAGGTGCTGATGAAAAGGGGCGAGAAGGTGGTCCGGGAAGATATTGATGAGGAGGAATTTTTCGAATCCGGAAGGGGTGAAGAGACTGAATGATAGCCGATAAGTTCGAGATCACGCAGTACATGAAGTCGATGAAGAGCGCCGTCGATTTTGCCCTCGTCGACATGATTCAGCCCATCAGGGAGCACGTTCCGAAAAGCCTCTACGAGGCGATGGTCTACTCCCTGAGCGCCGGCGGCAAGAGGCTCAGGCCGATACTTCTCATTTCCTCGTTCTCGATTGTTGATGAAGCGTGGAAGAAAGCCCTGCCGTATGCCGTTGCCGTCGAATATATACACACCTACTCTCTTATCCACGATGACCTCCCGGCAATGGACGATGACGATTTCAGAAGGGGTATGCCCACCAGTCACAAGGTTTTTGGCGAGGCCATGGCGATCCTTGTTGGTGACGCCCTCTTGACGGAAGCGTTCAGAGTATTCCTCGAAAGAAGAGATGACGGCATATCGAGTGACAAAAAAATCCAGGCATGCCACGAACTGGCAAAGGCGGCGGGGGCGTCGGGAATGGTCGGTGGGCAGGTTCTGGACATCGAGTTTACCGCAAAAGATGCCGATGAAGAAGACGTGAAAGAGATTCACCGGAAAAAGACGGCGGCGCTTATCAGGGCATCAATCCTTTGCGGCGGCATACTCTCGGGGGCGGATGAAATCCAGCTTGCTGCCTTCTCGACCTTTGGCTCCAAACTTGGATTAGCATTTCAAATAGTTGATGATATACTTGATGTCGAGTCGAGTTTTTCCGAGATGGGCAAGAAAACGGGAAAGGATGCAGCCGTAGGCAAGGCAACCTATCCCTCCGTGGCGGGGTTTGAGAAAGCCGAAGCCGTGGCGAAGAGGCTTGTCCGTGAGGCAAAAGATTCGGTGATGGTGCTGGGGCAAAAGTCAACATTCCTTGGTGAGATAGCCGAACTCTGCCTGAGCAGGAGAAATTGAAATCCCAATGGGTTTGCTGGAACACATAAACACCCCCGAAGATCTGAAGCAGATTCCCAGGGAAAGGCTTACCGAAGTTGCTCAGGAGATTCGGGACCTCATAATCAAAACGGTTTCGGAAACGGGCGGTCATCTCGCTTCCAGCCTCGGTGTCGTAGAACTGACCCTTGCGCTCCACTATGTTCTCGATTCTCCTGGGGACAAGATAATATGGGACGTCGGCCACCAGGCATACGCCCACAAGCTGTTGACGGGGAGGAGAGACGTTTTCGGAACTCTTCGCAAGTTCGGGGGTATTTCCGGATTTCCCAGGATATCGGAGAGCGAGCACGATGCCTTCGGAACCGGCCACAGCTCCACGTCAATTTCCTCGGCACTCGGAATGGCTGCTGCAAGAGATCTAAACGGAGAAAATTACCGGGTTGTTGCCGTCATCGGGGATGGATCCGTCTCTTCCGGGTTGGCTCTGGAGGGTCTGAACCAGGCGGGGCATATTAAAAAAGATTTCATTGTTATCTTGAACGACAACGAATGGTCGATATCCCAGAACGTGGGTGCTCTATCCTCATATCTGAACCGTATCATGACGGGGAGGCTCTATACGGGTTTCAGAAAAAGGCTGGAACGCTTTCTGAAATCCATACCCTTTACGGGTGATATGCTCGCCAAAGCGGGGCGAAGAATCGAGGAGTTGGCAAAAGGGCTCATTGTTCCGGGTATACTCTTTGAGGAACTCGGCTTCACGTATATCGGGCCGTTACCGGGACACAGCATAGATGACCTGATCGTTACCCTTCAAAACGCAAAGAACTTCAACGGTCCCGTTCTCATTCATGTGATCACGAAAAAAGGGATGGGATACAACTTTGCCGAGCAAAACCCGGAGAGATTTCACGGCGTGAGCCCCTTCGTTATCGAAAGCGGGGAGACACGCAAAAGGCAGAGGAGAAGGTCCTATACGTCAGTATTTGCCGAAGAGATTGTTAAACTCGGTGAGACGAACCGGGATATTGTGGCGATTACCGCCGCGATGCCCGGCGGGACCGGTCTGGAAAAATTCGGAGAACGTTTCCCCGATCGGTTTTTCGACGTTGGTATTTCCGAATCCCACGGAATTACATTTGCCGCTGGGCTCTCCACGAGGGGAAAAATTCCCGTCGCGGCGATTTACTCGACATTCCTGCAAAGGGCTTATGACCAGATCGTACACGATGTGTGCCTCCAGAATCTCCACGTGGTTTTCATCCTGGACCGCGGGGGAATCGTCGGGGATGATGGCGCCACCCATCAGGGAATTTTTGACCTCTCCTATCTCAGGCACATACCGAATATGACCGTTATGGCCCCCTCGGATGAGGTTGAGCTCCGCGGGATGCTTCGTTTTGCCCTTGAGTTAGGCTCCCCGGTGGCAATCAGATACCCGAGGGGAGAGATTTTGAGAGTCCCTGATTCGGTGAGAATCCCTGAAATAGCGCACGGCAAGAGCAGGACTCTGGCCGGGGGAAAGGATCTGACGATCGTCGCAATCGGCTCGTCGGTCTACCCGGCTCTGGATGCGGCATCGATGTTGGAAAGGCATGGTATCCGCGCCGATGTGATCGACGCGCGGTTTGCAAAACCCATCGATGTTGAAGGTATTGAGTCATCCGTGAGAAAAACGGGGAAAGTGGTGACGGTGGAGGAAAATGTTCTGGCAGGAGGATTTGGCAGCGGGGTGATAGAGCTCCTTGCAGACAGGGGTCATACGGGCCTGAAATTTGTTCGCATCGGGATAGACGACAGGTTCGTGGAACACGGGAGCCAGGAGCAACTTCGGGCGATGCTCGGGATAGACTCCACGGGGATATACGAAAAAAGCATGGCCCTTTTCAAGGACCAGGAGGCGGTCCGCAGCTCCACCACTCATTCAATCAAGGCAGAAATTGGAAAAATTCTCTGAGGGGAAAAACCCGAAATCGAGGCTTGACGCGGAGCTGGTAAGGAGGGGACATACATCGTCCCGCTCTCTTGCCCGGAGCCTGATCATGGCGGGGCGGGTTTTCATTGATGGTCGCCTGGTCGACAAAGCCGGATTTATGGTTCGCCCGGAAAATGTGATTGAAATTGTAGGCCCGTCAAACCCTTACGTTTCCCGGGGTGGTTTGAAACTGGAAGGGGCCATTTTAGACCTTGGGATCGATGTAAAAGATCTTTTCTGCATCGATGTGGGAGCATCGACGGGAGGGTTTACCGATTGCCTTTTGCAGCATGGAGCCGCGAAGGTCTACGCGGTCGATGTGGGCAAGCGCCTGCTGGATAACTCATTGCGAAAAGACCCACGCGTGGTGGTTATTGAGGGCTGTAACGTCAGGCATGTCCGTCCTGGATTCATCCCTGAGAAGGTAGACCTGATCACTATTGACGTGTCATTTATCTCTCTGTGCCTCGTAATTCCGCCGGTTATACCATCTTTGAAAAGGGATGGTCGTCTTCTCGTTCTCGTAAAACCCCAGTTTGAACTGTCCCGGCATGAAGTCGGTAAAAAGGGAGTCGTCCGAGATGAGGCAAAGAGGTTGAGAGCCCTGGATAAAATTAAAAGCTTCGTATCGGGATCCGGTTTCGTCGTTGACGGGTGGGTCGAGAGCAGGGTAAAGGGGCCCAAGGGGAATCAGGAGTACTTCTTGCTGGCATCCTTGTCCGGGCCCTGAATGCAATCCGCTATCGATTCATAGCCATCGGGCCGCTCGATCAGTTCCAAAAAAACAGATTCTTTCAGGGCTCTTATGATCGCGTGGAAATCTTCATCGAAATCCCGCGAGATTACAAACTCTATGTAACCGCGAACAGAGTCGAGGGTCCTCACGTTTCCGATGTTGTCGTAGCCCTCGAAAATAAAACGGATGTAGGCGATGTCCTTTTTTTTAACTTTTGCGTAATAGACGTGGTCGTTCATACCATTTACACACCCCCCTTAATTTTTTTCTCTTACCTGACGATAGTATAATTGAGTCATCCCGGTGAAACAGGTTGACTTTTCGTAACTTTAATCGTAGTTTTTTTATAATATAGGTTAATTGAAGCATAATTAATATAAATTTTAGGCAGGGAAACTTAAAAAGAGAGAGGAAAGTGATGAGAAAAATCGTCGTTCTTTCTATTATTATCATTGCCGTCTTTGCAATCCCGTGGTCGGTCAAATCTCAAAATATCTCTTCTCCGGAGCAAGGCACGATCCATAACGTGACGACGGGGGATACGCTGTGGGACTTGTCGGCCACATATTACGGCGAACCCTGGAGATGGCCGGAGATTTGGGAACTGAACCGGTATCTCACCAACCCGAACTACATCTATCCGGGCCTGGAGATCGTGATTGCGCCCCCACCGCCATTGAGGGAGGATTTCGAGTATGTCCTGGAAGAAGAGGCTCTCTCCGAGGGCGAAATGGCTTCACGCGAACCTGGTGCAAAAGAGCCGAGCGTGGAAGAGATCATGAAAAAGTTGAAGCTGAGCAAGAAAGAAGTTCTCGCCAGCGGGGAACTGGTCAGGGGCAAGCCGCCAAAGATCGGGCATATCGCTGAAACGACCGATCAAAAATTGATATTTGCACCCGGTGAGCGACTGTATCTCGATCTGGAGAAGGATCTTCCCGTCGGGACGGAACTCGGCATTTTCAGAGTTGAAGGGCCGGTGAAGGTCAGGGGTGTCAGGGGAAAATCATACAAGAAAAAATATATCGGCACGGTGAGGATCGAGGAGAAGTCCGGTGCCAGGATTATCGGTTCGATTACCGAACTGATTGAAGAAGCGTTCCGCATCGATTACCTTTCCGAGGATATCCCCAAAATTCCCGAATTGGTCGTGCGATACCTGGACGATAAACTCGAAGGTGGCGTGGTAGTCGGGTCCGGAGATAACTATGAGTTTGCTGAAGGAGATACGATCTATATAAAAGGAGGGGAAGACAAGGGTTTTGCGATAGGGGACGTGGTGAGCATTTACGTTCCATTATCAGTCCTGCAGGAGTTGACCGCCACTCCGGTTCGCGCAGAATTGACCGATGAGGGGAATCTGGTCAAAGTTGGAAAGGCAGTCGTTATCAGAACCAACAAGGATTTTTCGACGATCTTCATCTTGGATTCTCGCATCTCCTTCAACGCCTCTGCTCTCGTGGTGAGGGGAAGCCTATAGCGTATCGGAAAAATGAGCCCTTCCATTCATTTCGGTACGGATATTGAACGTGGTGAGGGAAGGGGTGTAACATGGAGAACGAAAGACTCCTTTTCATATATTTATCGTCGCATGTCCATATATCGTCAGAAGATGCTCTCGCGTTCATAAAGGGCGATTCTTCATCCGGCAAATCTCGTCTGGGCGCCCGGCGGGTCTGTGAGGTTCTCAGCAGGGGCACGTTCCCGGGGGAAGCCGGCAAGATCGTTGAATATTGTGACGGGAATGATATCTCCATAATCGCGTACCCGGATACCTCCTACCCCGATAAATTGAAACATACAGGATATGCCCCGCCCGCGTTGTATGTAAGGGGAGATAGTTCGATTGTTGAAAGATTCGCGGGAGCAGTCGTGGGCTCGAGGAAGCCAACCCAGGCGGGCCTCAGGTTCTGCAGGAAGCTGGCCGAAGAGATGGCATTGAATGACATTCCCGTCATAAGCGGATTTGCAAGAGGAATCGATACCTGTGCTCACCGGTGGGCCCTTGAGGGAAACGGGAAAACGGTAGCCGTTTTCGGCTCCGGGGTGGACGTTATTTACCCGGGGGAAAATGAAGAGCTCTACCACGAGGTTATCGAATCGGGCTGCGTGCTCTCCCGGTTCCCTCCGGGCACGCAACCGTTTGGTTGGAATTTTCCCATCCGGAACAGCATCATTGCTGCACTATCTGATTTTGTGTGCGTCGTAGAGGCGGCGCAAAAGAGTGGTTCCCTCATCACAGCCAGGTATGGCGCTGAATACGGAAAAGAGGTTTTTTCGGTTCCGGGAAATCCCCTTTTTCCCCAATCTGAGGGGGCCAACCGGCTGATAAAAAACGGTGCCCATCCATTGACAGGCATTGCAGACATTCTGGAAGCCTTTGGCCTTTCAGCGACAAAGCCGAAAAAAAAACGGAAAAGAAGAAACGATCCCGACATGACGGAAATCGAAACGAGGGTGCTGGAGATACTGACAGACGGAATGTCTCTTGATGATGTTGCCTCTGTAATGACCGAAGGCATTAAGGATGTTTCTGCAGCACTGGTCATGCTGGAGGTGAAAAAACTTGTTGAAAGGGGTCCGGACGGCTATTACTTTAGGCTTGCCTGATACATTTCCGATCGGTCAGGAGATAAGAACTTTGCCGGGCAGCGGGCTATAATAGAGACCCGGGCATGTGCTCCATCAGTTGCCATTGTAAAGGGTTTGGTTATAATAAGTGGGATTTCGCCGGATCAAAATGAGGAGAAAGAGAGAATGGGCAAGTCGCTGATTATTGTCGAGTCCCCCGCGAAGGCGAGGACTATCAAAAAGTATGTCGGGAAGGATTTCGACGTTATTGCCTCGATGGGCCATATCATGGATCTGCCAAAAAGCAGGCTCGGTGTTGATGTTGAACAGGGCTTCGAACCCAAATACACGGTGATCAAGGAAAAAAAGAGGTTCATAGACGAGATAAAGAAGAAAGCGAAGGCCGCAGAAGGCATTTACCTTGCCTCGGACCCTGACCGGGAGGGCGAGGCGATAGCATGGCATATCAAACTTATTCTTGATGAGCAAAATGACCGGGTCAAGCGGGTTCTCTTCAATGAGATCACGAAAAAGGGAATCGAATCCGGCATGAAGAACCCGCGCAGCCTCGAGAGGCATTTGTACGAGGCCCAGATTGCCAGAAGGGTACTGGACAGACTCGTGGGCTACAAGCTGAGTCCGCTTCTCTGGTCAAAAGTGCAGAAGAGGCTCTCAGCCGGGAGGGTTCAGTCGGTTGCCCTGAAGCTGATTTGTGAAAGGGAAAAGGAAGTCGTTGCCTTTGTACCGGAAGAGTACTGGTCGATTTCGGGTTTTTTCGAGGGGAAAAAGCCGCCCGAGTTCGAGGCAAAGCTGGTGCAAAAGGACAGGAAAAAGATTCACATCCGGACAAAGGAGGAAGCCGAGGAGCTGCTGGTGGAGTTGTCGGCAGGAGAATTTCTCGTAAAAAAATTAACCAGGAAGACGAGGAAGAAACACCCGCAACCCCCTTTCAACACCTCCAAGATGCAGCAGGATGCCTGGAGAAAACTCGGGTTTTCCGCTGACAGGACGATGCGTGTCGCACAGAGCCTGTATGAGGGTGTTGAGCTTGGAGATGGAGAAGTTTCAGGTCTCATTACCTACATGAGAACGGATTCCGTCAGGGTGTCGGCTGATGCCCTCGATGGGGTCAGAAAGCTCATCAAAAGTGATTACGGGGATGAGTTTCTGCCTGAAAAACCGAACCGGTTCAAGAACAGAAAGGGTGTCCAGGACGCCCACGAGGCGATCAGGCCGGCCGATTCCGAGAAGCGCCCGAAGGAGCTCCAGAGATACCTAACGCGTGATCAACACAGGCTCTACAAGCTCATCTGGGAGCGCTTCGTGGCGTCACAGATGTCGCCGGCAAGATTCGAGCAGGTTGTCCTGGATATCTCATCCGGCAGATATCTTCTTCGGGCTACGGGGCAAACGCCCATTTTCAGCGGGTTCCTTGAGGTTTATGCCGAGTCGGTCGATAACAGTAAGGATGGAGAGGCACAGGCGAAAATACCGGAATTGGAGGAGGGTGAGGATGTGAAACTTGTCAAGCTTGAGCCGAAGCAGCATTTTACTCAGCCCCCTCCAAGG
The DNA here is from genome assembly GCA_011773515.1 of Deltaproteobacteria bacterium. NCBI lineage: Bacteria > Pseudomonadati > Myxococcota > Myxococcia > Deltaproteobacteria bacterium. Next base: position 124,360 of record WVXK01000023.1, on the reverse strand, counting down.
TTCACGGAGAGCTCATTGATCAAGGTCCTGGAAGAGAGAGGAATAGGCAGGCCATCGACCTACGCAACGATAATCAGGACGATAAAAAATCGAAGTTACGTGAAGGCCGATCAGGGGAAATTTCTTCCCACAGAACTCGGCATGATCGTGTCTGACCTTTTGTCCGAGAGCTTTCCTCAGATTATGGACATCGAGTTTACCGCGAGAATGGAGGAGGATCTTGACAGAATAGAGTTGGGGGAACTCGAGTGGCGCCATGCCGTGGGAAGTTTTTACGGACCATTTTCGGGAGACGTGGAAAAGGCGAGGGTCCAGATGGAGAAGGTCAAGGATAAACTGATAGCGACAGGTATAAGGTGCGATAAGTGTGAGGGTGAGCTGGTGATCAGGGTGGGAAGGAACGGAAAGTTTCTCGCCTGCAACAATTACCCCGAATGTAAGAACACGAAAAACTTTTTCCAGGATGAGAAGGGGAATATAAGAGTAGTGGAAGATGAGCTGGCGGGCGTAACCTGTGCAGACTGTGGGAGAGAAATGCTGGTCAAGAGGTGGAGAGGAGGGAGATACCTGGCCTGTTCAGGCGCCCCCGCTTGCAGCAGGAGATCAGCCTACGCTATCGGTACAGGATGTCCGGCCTGTGAAAAGGGGGAAATTGTCGAGAAGGTTTCCCGGAAGGGAAGACTCTTTTATGCCTGTTCTGAGTATCCCGGATGTACCTATGCATCTTGGCGGGAGCCGGTGGAAAGGGAATGCCCGGTTTGCGGCAATGATATCATGCTCAAAAAAATTACCCGGGGAAAAGGAGTAATTCTCGAGTGTTCGATGAAAGGGTGCAGGGGGAAGACAGAGGAAGATGAAGGGTAAAGACGGCCAGAGATATATATTGATCATGGATGACGAGGAGAGCATCCGAACCGTTCTTGAAATCTTCTTCAAGAAAAACGGATACCTTGTGGATACGGGGGGAACAGTTGAGGATGCCTACCGGCTCTTGTCTCTCCACGTGTACGATGTGGTGATAACGGATATGAAAATGGCTGCCAGAGATGACGGCCTTCGTGTTTTAACAAGAGTGAAAGAATCCCACCCCGAGACAGAGGTTATCATTATGACTGCTCATGGCTCCATTGAAAACGCCGTGTTAGCCATGAGGCAGGGCGCGTTCAATTACGTGACGAAGCCCTTCGACAATCAGGAGTTGAGCATCCTCGTCGAGCGGGCTCTGGAAAAGAAGGACATTACCCTGCACAACATAGCGTTGCGGGAGGAGGTCAAGAAAAAGCTGTCATATGAGTTTATCATCGGGGCTTCGGAAACTATGACGAAAACATTCGAACTCATAGATAGAATCGCTCCCACGAATGCAAACGTTCTGATACTCGGGGAATCGGGAACGGGGAAAGAGCTTATATCAAGGGCTATCCACAACAAGAGTGAAAGATTTGAAAATGTTTTTGTCGAGATAAACTGTGCTGCCATACCCGAATCTCTTCTCGAATCAGAGCTCTTCGGTCACGTGAAAGGTGCGTTTACCGGTGCCATAAACAATAAGCAGGGCCTCTTTGAACTCGCAAGCGGTGGAACCCTGTTTCTCGATGAGATCGGTGAGATGCCGAACCCGTTGCAGGGAAAACTTCTGCGGGCAATTCAGGAAAAGGCTTTTCGGCGGGTTGGCGGCAATGACCTCATCAGGGTAGATGCGAGGATAGTTTCCGCTTCGAAAAAAAACCTCCTCGATGCAGTGGAAAATGGAAGCTTTAGAGATGACCTCTTTTACCGTCTGAACGTTGTTTCCATTCATGTTCCTCCCCTGCGGGACAGGAAGGAGGATATACCCCTTTTGGCCCATCATTTCCTCAGCAGGTACGCGATCGAAATTGGTAAGGAGATAAAAAAGATTTCACCCGACGCGATGAGGATGCTCATGAGATACGATTTTCCGGGCAACGTAAGGGAGCTGGAGAATATTATCGAGAGGGCGGTAATCCTCGAACTGAAAGATCAGGTGACCCCGGAGAGTCTTCCGGAAAACCTCATCGAGACAGGCGACGAGCAGTATGAACTTCCAGAATATTATGAAAGCCTCTCCCTGGAGGGGACGTCTCTTGACGGGATTGTCGGCAATATAGAAAGAAACTTCCTCCTCAAGGCGCTCGAACGTGCGGGGGGAAACAAAACGGAGGCGGCGAAACTGTTGAGGATATCCTTCAGGTCCCTGCGGTATCGCCTGGAGAAATATGGTATCGAGTAATAAGCGGTAATCGGTCGGGCTTTCCTGTAGAGGATTAGCTGGGCATGTTTTATGCACGCAATTCAAACCTAAGACGAATCTAGGAAAAGATAATGATTCAAATTGAGAAAGATGAGAATGGCTTTACCCTCATCGAACTGATGATCGTCGTTGCCATCATCGGTATTCTTGCGGCGATTGCAATTCCCAACTTCAACAACTTCGTGGCGAAAACGAAGAAATCAGAAGCAAAGTCGAACCTCGGTGCCATATATAATTGCGAGCTCTCATATTATGCCGAATTCGACATGTATTCTGCTAGTTTTTCAACGATACGGTGGGTTCCCGTGGGTACCCTCAAATACTACACATATTCCGTCGGAAGTGAACTGTACGGCATCGGCGACCCCGTTCCGGCAGGCATCACACCCGGGGCGGATAACATATCGTTCAGCGCATACTCTTGGGGAAACCTGGATCAGGATGTAACGTACGATATCTGGCAGATTGACCAGATAAAGAACCTTGTAAATCTAATCGATGACATTTAAAATTTACGGACGCAAAATGTCACATAGGTTCCATTTTCCTGACAAATTTTGTCACAATTTGCCAATCCCAGACCTTCGAACGTCGCGGTCTTTTTTTTTAAATCCGACAAACATTTGAAAAAAAAAGATAATTTGTTTTAACCTCTTTCGGATAGATTTTGGCACGATTGTTGAAAATTGATTGGGTAAATATTTCGTTAAGGAGGAAAAAAAAATTGAACGGATCTGATCAGACTTATACAATACCCAACAAGGAGGAAAAAATGATTAAAAGAGTGAGAAGCAGAAAAGGTTTTACCCTCATCGAGCTGATGATCGTTGTGGCGATTATCGGTATTCTCGCGGCGATAGCGATCCCCAACTTTCTTAAGTTCCAGGCAAAGTCGAAGCAGTCCGAGGCGAAGACGAACCTGAAGGCGGTATACACCGCTGAGACATCTTACTTTGGGGAGTACAGCACCTACAATACGTTCGACGCGGTCAACTGGGAACCCGTGGGGACGAGTCAGCGCTACGACTATGCTCTCGGCGGGGATCAGGGAATCGCGACCCCTCCGGGGCCAGGCTCTGATTTTTCTATCATATCTACAGATACTATCGATGACACGGCTGGTCTCGCTAATATCGACGTGGGCCAAAACCAGTTCACCGCTGGGGCGATCGGGAACATAGACAACGATGCCGACCTAGATTCATGGACCATCAACGACTTGAACTCTCTGGTAAACGTTGCAAACGACGTGTAGGGTTTGATGAATTCTATTGTTTGTGAGAACCAAGTGGCAGAGGGGAATGTATTTTCCTCTCTGCCACTTTTTTTATTGCTGGGACTTTCCCTCGTGAACGGTGGCACCACCCCGTTGCCCACTTTTCTCATAAGGGTGGGTACAATTCTCGTCCTGGCGTTATGTTTCATAAGAGGTGGGTTTGGAATCCCCCGTAATTTCACCCTCCCGCTTTTTTTTTCACCTCCTATACTCTCATATCCTTCGTAAACGGAGCGATCGCTTCAGCCCCTTGGCCCTCGCTTCAGTGGGCCATAAATATCATGGTGTGCCTATCCTTTTTCGCTCTGATCACCGATGCCGCAAGACGGCGTACGGTTAGAATTCACCATCTTGCTCTTTTCCTCTCCCTGTCAGTGATCGTGGGGATGGGATTACAACTCTATCAGAGGTTCGTCCTTCACGACCCGAGGCCGGCGGGGTCGTTCTTCAACCCGAATTTCATGGGTGAGCTGATGAGCATCTCTTCCATCGTGTTCATCGCACTGGCCCTGTTTGGAAAAGATCGGGTGAGGGACAAAGGTATCTACATATTTTTCTTCCTCCTGTCTCTTGCAGCTCTTATCCTCACAAAGTCGAGAGGTGCAGCCATATCGTGCCTTACCGGCATCTCGCTGGTTCTGTTTTTCCGTCTGAGATGGAAGGCGCTTGCCATCATCCTCTCATTTTTCGTCCTTTTCGCTGTCCTTCCCAATCCCCTGCGGGAAAGAGTAGTATCGCGGGCAGACGCTTACCGGTATTCTCGTTTGAGCATCTACGATGCGGGCCTGCGTGTAGTGTCGGACCATCCCCTCGGGGTCGGTCTCGGCAACTTCAAATATTACTACGATCAATATGAATCTCCCGTTGCCGGAGCCGTGTCGCTGTATGGAAAAAAGGCTCGGACCCTGCACAACGAGCACCTCCAGGTTCTCGTTGAACAGGGGGTGATCGGATTGATCCTCTACCTTGGATTTGTGATCTCGCTGCTCCTGAAGATCATCTTTCCGCCGAGAAGCGTCCCTCACCCGTTGCGAGCGATCACGTTCGGTGCGGGGGCATCATTTTTGGTGCATGCCTCAGTCGATTCGCTCTATCACACCTTCGCTTTGCCTCTCGTCATGCTTGCCATTGTGGGGCTCTATATCGGTGAAGCCGAAATCGAATGGGAGGAGGCAGTTCTCCGGAAGGGGATGAAGGTACCCCTCGCCCTGTTTACCGTCGCCTCGGTGACCTACTGTACGGCTACGGTCAGCTCTTTCTATCTTTCCTCTCTGGGGGAGCGGCAGGCGCGCATGGGCAGCTTCGATTCTGCAATCACGTTGTTGCGCGTGGCAACTGCTGCTGACTTTCTGGACGGGAGAAAGCATGAGACGAAAGGGGCGATTCATTACCGAACGTTTCTGAAAAAAGGGGATATATTTCACTTTAAGATGGCGATTTACGAGGTGGAAAATGCATTACGAAGACAGAAGAGGTCCGCTTCGCTCCGCGGAAGGAAGGCTTTTCTCTTGCAGCAGGGAATACATAGAGGGCTCTATACAAATGATGAAGTGGGGAACCTTGATGAGGAGTCCATCCGCCTCTATTCCGCACAACTCGTCATCGAACCCCACAATGTTTTTGCGATGAAAAATCTAGCGACTCTCTTTTCGAAGTCAGGCAGAAACGGTGAAGCAGAGCGGATATTGGTGAAAGCCGTATCAACGGAGCCGAATTTTGCCATTGGATATTACCTTCTTGGTAAAATGAGAGAAATACGAGGAGAAAAGGAAGAGGCGAGCTTTCTTTACAAGAGGGCCCTCTCTGTATATAAAAAATACGCAGGGCTTAAAGGACTCGACACGTATGCCGAAAAACTGATTATGCTTGATGATCAGACGTTGAATGACTTACGGGTAAAAATCGATGAACGAGAATAAAGAGCTCGATATGAAGATACGTTCTCTCCCGGTTCTGTTCATAGCCCTTGTTCTCGTTATATCCTCGGCAACAACGCAGATGGTTATCGACAACCGAACAAAAATCTCGCAGGCAAAATACATCTTTCTTCCCGATGTGGATGCTGTTAAAAGATTTTCACTGGGTTTCGATGCGTTCGTCAGTGATGTCACCTGGCTCAGGTGCGTTCAATATGCCGGGGAAAAGCAATATACCGTAAACGGCCTCGACTGGTTGTACCGCTCTTTGGACCTCGTCACTACTCTCGATAGGAAGTTCGAGACGGCCTATCTTTTTGGAGGGATCATCCTCGCTTCCCATCGTGACTTTGTCGATGAAAGCATCCTCGTCCTAAAAAAGGGGATGCGAAATCTCCCCGATAGGTGGAGGTTTCCTTTCTATATCGGCTTTAATTACTTTTTTTATCTCCAGCAATTCGACCTGGCGTCGGAGTACATCATTATGGCGAGCAAGTTACCCGGTTCCCCTGCCTATCTCCCTTTTCTGGCCTCGCGGCTGCTTTCTGAGGCGAATAAACCCGATACGGCGCTTGCTTTTCTGGAGAAGATGTATAATCAGACTGAAGATCCCGTACTGAGGGAAAAAATCGAGGGCAGGATGAAGCGGGTCGTCGTTGAAAGAGATTTGAACCTTCTCCAGATCGCCGCAAATGAGTACAGCAATATCAAGGGAAAGAGCCCGGAAACCTTGGGTGATCTGGTGAGACTGGGCTTGCTCGGGGAGATACCGAAGGAGCCATTTGGGGGGTATTACTATATAGAGAGAGATACGGGGAACGTGAAGAGTTCGATTGTAAAAGAGAGATTACGGCTTTACAAGAAAAGGTAAGCGTTGCGGGGAATATTGAGATGGAAGAGGCTATCAAGATTACGGGACTGAAAAAAATTTACCGAATGGGATTTTTTCTCAAGCCCTTTGTGGCCCTCGATGGGATATCTCTATCCGTGCATACAAACGAACTATACGGGTTCCTGGGTCCGAACGGGGCTGGTAAAACCACGACGATTAAGATTCTCAACTCCATCATATATCCTACAGAAGGAGAGGTGAGGATATTCGATGAGCCACTCGGTAACGTGCAGCAGAAAAAGAGAATAGGGTTTCTGCCGGAGCACCCATATTTTTACGAATACCTCACCGCCTGGGAGATCCTCATGTTCTGCGGGAACCTCTTCGGTTTGAAAAAAGGGGAACGGGAGAGAAGAGCAGAAGAGTTACTGGAGATCGTGGGGTTGAAAGATGCGATTCACCTGCAGCTCCGGAAGTTTTCGAAGGGTATGCTTCAGAGAATAGGGATGGCTCAGGCTCTGATAAACGACCCGGAACTGGTGATTCTCGACGAACCCATGTCCGGTCTCGATCCTATCGGAAGGCTGGAGATCAGGGAGCTGATCCGGGATTTGAAAAATAGAGGGAAAACGGTTTTTTTCAGCTCCCACATAATTTCCGATGTTGAACTCCTTGCCGACAGAGTGTGCATTCTTCACAGAGGGAGAAAGGTTGCAGAGGGCAGGATCGGTGATCTCTTGGGACGAGAGGCCATTAAATACTATGAGATCTGCGTTGAGGGGATCGAGAGAACCGATGAGCTCATCGCTGCATTGAACGCCTCGTTCGTATCACATTTTTTACGGGGGAACGTCCTCGTATTTCACGTTCCCTCTGAAGTGTCGGCAAACAGGGTGATCGACGCGGCACGAGACGCAAGGGGTAACATAACGGCCATCATTCCGGTAAGGGTAAATCTCGAAGAACTCTTCATAGAAAAGGTTGGAGGGTAGTTGCATGAGCGTCGGGACGATCGCTGTCAATACGTTCAGGGAGACTATCCGGGATCGTATACTTTACAGCCTCCTCATGTTCGCTATCCTTTTGATCGGCCTGTCCTACTTCATCGCCGAGTTGTCCCTGGGAGATTTCGAGCGAGTAGTCATAAATGTGGGCCTTGCATGCGTGCACATTTTTGGGGCGATTATCGCGATCTTCGTCGGTATTACCCTTGTCAGCAAAGAGGTGGATAAAAAAACCATTTACGCTATCGTCTCAAAGCCGGTGTCCCGGTTCGCATTCTTGATCGGTAAGTTCTCGGGGCTTTCCGTCACGATTTTTCTCACGAACCTTGCAATGACCTCTGGCCTCATTTTGACCACATTCGTGCAGAGCGGGCACATCCGTATGGAGATTCTTTTCGTCGCTCTTATGATCTACCTCGAGCTGCTGATCCTAACGGCCGTTGCCATGCTGTTTTCTTCCTTCACAACGACTACTTTGAGTGCCATCTTCACCCTTTCGATATTTTTTATCGGGCACCTGAGCCCTGACCTGAAATATTTTGGCGAGAGGGCGGAGACGCTCCTTGGTAAGTATTTGCCCCTCGCCGTGTATTACATACTTCCGAATCTTGAGAACTTCAACTTCAAGAACGTGGCAGTTTACGGGGTACACCTCGATGCAGGAAAGATAGGCTACGTATTCCTTTACTTCTTCTTTTATCTCGTGCTACTCATTTTCATTTCGAACTTCATTTTTTCGAAAAGGGACTTCAAATAAGACCATCGTGATACTATGGGACGAGAAAAGGTGAAAATGTTCACGTATGAGCCAGACAACTCTCTGAAAAAGGGCTACCTGTCCGTTTTTTCAGAGATCGTCGAGGATATTTCGGCCAACAGGTGGCTCACCTACCAACTCTTCAAGAGAGATTTCATATCGCTCTACAAGCAGTCTTTCATCGGCGTCTTCTGGAGCTTTATCATCCCACTGGTCAGCGTCGGGACCTTCGTTCTGCTCAACCGTTCAGGGGTTTTCGCCATCGGTCCCATTGATGCTCCCTATGCGATCTACGGCCTCCTCGGCGTTGCCCTGTGGCAGCTTTTTTCGGCGGGCCTCGTTTCGGGGGGTGATGCCCTCGTTAAGGCCGGATCGATGATCGTCATGATAAACTTCTCCAAGAAGTCTCTCGTTCTGGCATCACAGGGACGGTCTATCGTCGCATTTATCATACAGTTTTCCCTCGTTCTCGCTCTCTGCGTTTACTATCGATTTGCTCCCAGCTTGAACGTGGTCTTTCTCCCTCTCCTCCTGCTCCCTCTGATAGTCCTCTCCGTGGGACTCGGCTTCATTTTTTCACTGCTGAACGCGGTTGTCCGGGATGTGGGAAATGCACTATCCATCGTTATGACCTTTCTCATGTTCATAACGCCCGTTCTTTACCCGAAGCCTGCGTCTGGCCTGCTCGCGTTGATCTCAACATATAATCCCCTCTATTACCTGGTGTCAGTTCCCCGGGATTTGATGCTCTCGGGTACTGTTCGGGAAAAGAGCGGTTATATCCTCGCTGTTTTCCTGTCTCTTGCCGTTTCCTGTTTCTGCATCATCGTTTTTCACCTGACGGAAACGAGGGTTACGGAAAGAGTATAAAATGAAAGATGGTTTCGCACTAAAAGTAGAGAATGTTTCGAAGAAATATTGCAAATCCATAAAGAGGTCTATGCTCTACGGGATATGGGATATCGCAAGAAACACGGTCGGCCTCTCTTCCCACTCGGCGCGCCTGCGAAAAGGAGAGTTCTGGGCTGTCGACGATGTTTCTTTTGAGATGCGAAGGGGAGAGACTCTGGGAATCATCGGCCCGAACGGTTCCGGCAAGACGACTCTTTTGAAAATGCTCAATGGAATTTTCTGGCCCGACAGGGGGAAAATATCTGTCAGAGGCAAGATGGGAGCGCTTATCGCTGTCGGTGCTGGATTTCACCCTCTCCTTTCAGGAAGAGAGAACGTCTACGTCAACGCAGCCATTCTTGGGATGGCGAAGAGGGAAGTGGATGAAAAGCTCGACGCCATAGTCGACTTTGCCGGTATTCACGATTTCATCGATGTTCCGGTCAAACACTATTCCAGCGGGATGTTTGTTCGTCTGGGATTCGCTGTTGCAGCTTACTGCGAGCCGGACATACTCCTCATCGATGAAGTACTGGCTGTGGGGGATGAGGGCTTCCAGAAAAAATGTTTCGACAAGATCGGAGAAATGAAAAAGAACGGAATGACGACCCTCATTGTTTCCCACAATATGCACGTTATCTCCACGTTCGCCGAGCGACTCATTCTCTTAAACGGTGGAAAGGTGAAGCTTTTTGACAACGTACCTGATGGAATAAGGGAATACAAGCGCCTGTTTTCTGATGACGGAGAAACCGGCATCGAGGCTATCTGCACGGGGAATGAGAACATAGCTTTTACCGATATTGAATTCAATAGCGATGTTCTGTTTCCTGGAGAGTCCTTTTCCCTTTCTATGAGATACGATTCCGGAGTAGATTATCCTGACGTGGATATAGATACGGCTATATTTAGCGACGACGAGAAGGGACTTTACTTCCAGGCCACGAATAGGGCCTACGATAAACTCATCGATCTTAAAAAAGGAAACCACCGGTTAGAGATTGTCATAAGAGATATTCGCATAAACGATACAAACGGGAATGTCAGTGTTGCACTCTGGTCCAAAGGTCGTGGCGAACTTCTCTTCTGGTGGAGAATCCCCGTAGAATTCAAGGGTGTTGATTACGCGACAGGAAGAAACTTTCTTGCCGTGACCTATGACATAACTGAGATTGATTAACGGAGTGGAGTTCTCATTGTTCAAATATTTAAAAGATTTCTCCCGGGCATGCACGAAGAAGTTCTCAGCAGCTCACAAAAATGATTACACTGCGACGAATGAGGAGATTTTTCTCCGCAGGATCTACAGGAAATACATTCGGCACAACAGCAGGGTTACCGAGATTCTCGAGCTAAAGACAAGCGATGTCGATATGGAACTGGTGGGCGAGAGGGATATTCCCTCCAACGAGAAATTTCAGTCCAGTGGATGGTACAAGCAAATGTTATTGCGGTATGGGCTCGCTATGTATTTTGGAAAAGGAAAAAACATTCTCGAGACCTGCAGCGGGCTTGGATGGGGTGGATATCTGCTCGACGGTATCGCCAATTGCGTGACGTGTGTTGACATAGACGGTACTTCGGTCGCATTTTCGAGAAGGTTATGGAATACCGGTAAAACTTTCTACGTTCGAGCCTCGGTTTTAAACATGCCTTTCAAGGATGGTAGCTTCGATGTCGTAACAGCAATGGAGAGCATTGAGCATTTTTCCCGGGAGGAAATACCGTTATATATTTACGAGACTTATCGTCTGTTAAAAGCGGGGGGGATATTGGTTGGTAGTTCCTTCTTCCCGGAAACGAGAGATGAAGCCGACACCCTCTGTGCAGGGAATGAGTTCCATCGTCACATCTGCACAAAAGGGGAGTTACATGATTTTCTGGATAATGTGGGATTTGAGAAGATCCGGATCTTCAAAAACAGGCTGTTTTTTTCCGCCTGCAAGCCTGGATCGAATTAACGGCCAAATGATATGAATATACTCTTTACAACATCAGCCGCGCCCCGGGTAAGCCCATTTTTTACGGATGAAAAAAGACCTCCGCTGGGAGTCGGATTCCTCATGTCAATCGTCAGGAATGCGGGGCATAAGGTATTTTTCATAGATAACTATCTTCGGCCGACGGATTTTATCGAATCAGGGTTCATGAAACAGAAAGATATTGATATCGTGGCGATACACGCAAACACAATTTGTTTCCGTGACACGCTCAGAATGGCTCATTCGCTCGAGAAACTACGGGAAAGGGGCGAGTGGAGAGGGAAAATCATTGTGGGGGGACCCCATGCGAGTGTCGCCCCGGAAACGATACCGGAATTTGTGGATCACGTGGTTCAAGGGGAAGGAGAAAAGGTAATTCTGGATGTTATCACGGGGGAAGAGAGGGAGAGGGTTGTTAGAAAAGAGTCGCTGAAAGAATTGGATCACCTCCCATTTCAGCCGTGGGACATATTCAATGGACTTCCCTATGATTACACATGCCCGTGGATGGATGTGCAACCGGTGTTCACCATGAACACGAGCAGAGGTTGTCCTTTCGACTGCAACTTCTGCTCTGTGTGCTCGATCTGGGGGCGACGTTATACCTCCTTTAGCGCCTTGAGAATTGTTGAAGAAATCGAATACTTGGTAAGGGAATACGGAGCGAGAGGTATCTATTTCAGAGAAGATAACTTTACGTTAGACGGGAAGAGAGTCTCAGATTTCTGCAGCAAATTAAGGAAGAAGAACATCGATATTTCCTGGGCCTGCGAAACACGAGTAGACACTCTCACGGATGAGGGCTTGGTTGAGGAGATGAGCCGTTCGGGATGCGGAGCCGTATATCTCGGGGTTGAAAGCGGAAGCCAGAGGATTCTTGATATGTTGAACAAAAAGATAACGATCGAGCAGATTGAGAAAGCGGTATGCCTTGCAACTAAATACAATATCCGGGCTTATTGCAGCCTCATCACGGGAGTCCCGGGAGAGACATATGAAGATTTCCTCCTAACGAAGAAGCTGATTGACGATTTGAAGCCCTACTCGTACAGTTTCGGTGTTTTTGTCGGGATTCCAAACAGCCCCCTGTATAGGCATATCCTGGAAAATAACCTTTACGAGCACAAAGATGATATAGGGCTCCTCTATCTTCCCGGTTACGATGTGAGAGCGGAATATTTTTATGGCAGAGACAGTAAGAATTTTGTGGATTACGATTTCAAGGAAAGGACGGATTTTGACAAAAAACTTTTGATTGAGTTGCAAAAGAAAAAAATGATGCAAAAAATCGATGACATGGCCGCTTCCAGATTATTGTCTCTTTTTGCGAGAGGGATAAAGAAAATAGCGAGGTTGGCGTTCTGAAATTTTCAGGAATAACTCGGTGCAACAATCATGGAGAACACAAAAGTTACCTTACTCATGTCCGTCTACAACGGGGAACGGTATTTGCGGGAGGCCGTTGAGAGCATCCTGAATCAGACCTTTGAGGACTTTTTGTTCTTCATCGTCAACGATGGCTCAACGGACGGCACGGGAAGTATCCTGCAGGGTTACCGTGACAGAAGAATCAGGGTCGTGGAGAATGAGATGAATCTCGGGCTCACCCGGTCACTGAACAGGGGGATCGAGATGATCCGGAGCGAGTATGTAGCGCGGATGGATGCCGATGACATTGCTCTTCCCGAGAGGTTGGAAAAGGAGGTGGATTTTCTGGATCGCCACAGGAATATTGGCCTTGTCGGTACCTATTATTTGAGAATTGATGAAAAAGGCAATGTCGTCGATGAGGAGAGGCCGATATCGGATACAGTCGAGTTAAGAGAGAAGCTGCTGGAAGGAAACAGGTTTGCCCATGGTTCGGTCATGTTCCGCAAAGAGTGTGTCGAAAAGGTCGGTTATTACAGAGAGGCATTTCAAGCATCTCAGGATTATGATCTATGGCTTCGTATTGCAGAATATTACGACATGGCAAACATACCCGAGTTTCTCTATAAATGGAGACTCAACGTAGAGTCGATTTCTGTATCTGGAAAAGCAATACAAGATGAGTATGCCTCTATGGCTGTTGAACTGGCAAGGGAAAGAAGAAAGTTTGGTAGGGACCGGCTCCAGATCATGGATGAGTGTGGAGATGGCGTTTCACTGGTTGATGTCTTAAAAAATATTCATTGTAAAGATAGAAAGAATTCCATCCGAGGGTATAGTTACTGGGGGGATATAATGCTTGAAAAAGAAAACTACAATATCGCTTTGAACCTTTTTTGGCGAGCCTTTATCAGAGATCCTTTCGATAGGAATGCAAGACAAGGCATCTGGAAAGTCTCAAGGCTTTCATTGATAAATGTAATAGTCACACATTTTCCTGAACCAATTGTAAATATGTTGAAAATGGTGAAGAGGGCTATATTTTCAAAAGGGAAAGGACGATCGAAATAGTAAATATAATCTATCGAATAAGATACCCATCTGTAAATCGTCCAAGTGTCGGTTATGGTCGGATTAGACTTTTTCATTGAAAGTGAAGGCATTAAGAGGTCTGGCATGGTGAGGCCAGGAGAATATCTGTTTGTCGGTATGCTCGATGAAAGCATTATAAGAGAACTCCTTCTTTCATCTGAGAATTTCATGGAGAACGTATTTCTCATCGAATCCAGGGAGGTTGGCAACGATATAAAGGAGAGGTTAAGAGCTAAGGGAGTAAAAATTTGCAGGAAAAATCCCCTACGGTACCTATCGAGGGAGTTGCTGGCAAACCGAAAGGAAGAGGTTGTCGTCATCCAATCGTACAGCAAGCTTTTGCTCTATATCGCCATGCATCCGTTTCGCGGGAAGTATTATCTTTGCAAAGGCGAGTTAGAGCCGTTAGATGGACTGAAGATTGCCAAGAACAGCGCCGTAAATATATACGAAAAGGTAAGAAGGTATGTTTCTCTGAAGGCAAAAAGGAAAAATTTAAAAAAAGTCAGAGTTTTTCCCTATGAAATAGGCTTTCCTAATGACTATTCCCTTATCGAATCTGCTCTACGGGAAAGAACATTTACGCCGAAAATAGCTGTTTCGATAGTAATCCCCGTGTATAACAGGCCAGTTGAACTCGATAGGAGTCTTCGAGGACTTACGTATCAGGACTATCCCCGTGATCTCATGGAAATAATCGTTGCCGATGATGGAAGCAGTGAAGGTTATGAAAATATTATCTCTCAGTACGAAAATGTTTTGAATGTGCGTCATGTCAAACAGGATGATGAGGGTTACCGCCTCGCAGCTGTAAGGAATCTGGGCATCAGTGAGTCGACGAACGAAGTGGTTATCCTCCTCGATTGCGACATGATACCGGTTCCCGAGTTTGTAAGCTCGCACGCACAGTGGTTTCATGTATGCAACAATAACATTGTCGTGGTAGGAGACAGAGGATTTATCGATCCTGCCGGATTGGAGCCCTCTGAAATCGAGAAGGAAGTAAGGAGTCAATTTGCCAGGAGACGGGCCATGGCGCCCGAAAGTATCAGAGACGAAGACGAGCCGTATCTGGATTGGCGAGATAGAATTTATAAAAAGACAGATTTTTTGAGAAAGTCCCTGGAGCCCTATCGCTATGCCTCTGGAGGGAATGTATCTTTCCGTAAAGCATATGCGGTGAAAGCGGGGCTTTTCGATGAGGAGTTCACATTCTGGGGCGGAGAAGATATCGAGTTTTTTTACAGGATGTATCTGAAAGGTGCCTACATCATTCCCGAAAATTCTGCTCGGGCATTTCATCAAAATCACCCCGATGTGGCGAAGAGAGAAGAGGGAAGGGAAAAAACGCAAAATCTCCTTGAGAGAAAGATTCCCGTCATGAGGAGAGAAAGAAGGAAGAACGGATTTGTTCCGAGAGTTTCAATTTATATGCCCTCGTACAATTCAAAAAAATTTATCAGCGAGGCAATAGAGAGCGTTATCTTACAAACGTATGATGATTGGGAATTGTGTATTTGCGATGATGGGTCGACAGATGGGACATACGAGTTCTTGCATAAAGAGTACAGCAAGCATGAGAAGATAAGAATAGAGCGGATTCCCCATGCGGGAATAGGTGGTGCTTCAAATCGTGCGGTGAGAATGTGCCGGGGAGAGTTTGTAGGCCAGCTCGATAGTGACGATGTGCTTAAACCGGAAGCTGTCGAGATTACCGTTGGTTTTCTCGAAAAACATCCTGAGTTCGGCCTTGTTTATTCCAATTATGAAATCATTAATGAAAAGGGAGAATTTGTCTGCGCCGGGTTTTCATGGCCCGATTATGACCCGATTATCCTTCTCGAGTCTATGATTGTTCATCATTTCAGAATGTTCAGGAGCCTTTACTGGCATAGAACGCCAGGATTTCACAGGGAGATTAAAAACGCTGTTGATTATGATATGTATCTTAAACTGAGTGAGGTCACCAGCTTTTCCCACCTGAAAAAAGTCCTCTACTGCTACAGAATTCACGGGGACAACACGTCCGTCCTCGACTATCAACTGCAGTCTGAAAATCACTTACGGGTAGTTCGAGAGGCTCTCGACAGGAGAAGGTTATCATGGGAACACAAAGTAGACCCCACAAATAAGAGGAAAATTGTCCTGTCATAACCGGTCAGGAGGGTCAGATTTAAATACATCGAAATTTTTTGATCATAACGCTGACAAGATTATTCCTTCTTCCTCGTGAGATGATCTTGTTTCACAGGGTGGAGCTTGGCGCATCGTTTCAGAAGACATCAACTGGGGCCTCAGATATTCTTATGAGTCAGGGGTAAATCGGTAAATCCATGAACACGAACGGAAGGGATTCTTAAAATGCGGGGAAGAATCTATCCCCTGTCTGCTGAAGTGGCTATTTACATTGTTTGTGAAAAGGAGTTCTATGGGGTTCAACGGTATCTTCTGAAACCATCCACCTTACCTCTAAGGCTGAGTAAATTATATCTCGATCTGCCCGGATCTGAAAGAAAATAGCGTATCATTCCCATGATATTTTTGAGGGAATCGATGGCTGACTGCCTGAGAAGACTGGCGTTGTTGTAACGCTTCCAATGTTTTTTAACACAGGCTCCATAACCTCTGTTATATCTGTATGCCCGCTCGGCAGCACTGACATCGTAAAGGGTCAGAGGATTATTATGGACCACGAATGTTCCCTGGTGATAATAGCCGTGAAACTCTTTGTAGAGCACCCTGAGAACGTAATCGAGGTCTTCTGCAGCTTCGAACTCTCCACCGAGGCCGAGCTGTACATCGAAAGGTCCGGTATTATCTATGACCTTTCTCCTGTATATCACGCTCGAGGCCGTTGTCAGTAAGTTTGCGTTCCTCTCGGTTATAAATATATCCCTTTCATCTTTGCTGGAAGACGATTCACATTCCAGCAAGGGTAGGCTGATGAAATCTGTGTCCCCATCCTTCTCAAAGCGGGCCACAACTTTTTCAAAGAACGCTTCAGGGATGGTCGCGTCGTCATCGGGGAAAAATATGAGTTCCCCTTTTGAGGCCTCAATCCCCCTGTTTCTGCACAGACTGAGATTGTTACTATCTGACTTGATGATCTGAGTTGCAGGGGCTATTTCAGGAAAAAGATTGATTGTCTGATTAACCTTATCATCTCTGTTCTGATCTATAATGATAATTTCCATATCGGAGCATGTCTGATTTTGAAGTGAGCGGAGTAGATTTTTTAGAAGGGCTTCTCTATTGTATGTTGCAATGACAACTGAAAATTTCATATGGTTTTAGCCGATAAACTTTATTAGAGAATATACACCGGGACCAGGTTTAATGAAAGAAGGGATAAAAAATATCGTTGTCTTTCACCTAGGATGGCTCGGCGATTCCGTAATGACGATCCCAGTTATGGCGCGGCTGAGGCACGAATTTAGAGATGCTAAGATAGTGAGAGTCATAAATAGCAAAATGGAAAGGTTTTTTTCTGGTTGTCCCTATGCAGATAAATTCATCCCTTATGTTCGACAAGGGAATAAAGTAAAAAGTGGCTACAGGCTGCTGAGAGTCATCAGGGAGCTTTCTCCCGATCTCTTCGTGAATCTCCACACGCCCGATTTTCAAAGGCCCTTATCGCAGTATATCCGGGACAATTTTTTCGCATATTTGACGGGGGCGACGATCAGGGCGGCTTACTCTTATTCCATTGATTCCAGGTTTCTCTCCAATCCAATCTCCTATAGCACATTTGGAAAAGAGAGGATGGATCGGGAGATGCTCAAGGTTATCGAGCCAATAACGAAAAATAGGGGTGACGCACCTATTCAATTCTGGCTCGATGCAGCTGACAGAGAGGAGGGTATGGCCAGGATTGAAGATGGTTTTTCCGCGATAGGGCATGCAGCTCCGGAGGAATATTTCTGCGTTTCACCATTTGGAAAAAGAAGCACGAAAGAATGGGAATTCAGGGAAATGGCGGATCTTTGCGAATCCGTGTCCCAACATACGGGATCTACCCCTGTATTTCTGGGGGGGACAAATGATACGGGTAAAATGAAGGCCCTTTCTAAGCACATGAGGGGGAAATATGTAACCTTCGTCGGCCAGACAGATATCAAGACCGCTGCGGCTATTATCGAGAGAGCGAAGGTTATGGTTACGGTAGATTCGGGCCTCATGCATCTCGCAGCACTCCTCGGTGTTCCCGTCGTTGCTATTTTTGGACCCGGAAACCCTGTTCGTTGGCATCCCATCCCCTTGGGTACCGTCAGGATTTTTTCGGGAGGAGCAGACTGTGCTCCCTGCTTCCTCGATGATTGTTCGGATAAGACCTGTTTTGACACAATAGACCGTCCCGAGGTAACGAAATCCGTAATTGATATCATGGAAGGATAGAGGAGGGGCGTTGAGAATCATCTACCTATCAAAGACTAGTATTCTCGGCCCTGCAAGCAGATACCGTATATATCAGTTTAGGGACTGGTTCGAAAAGAGGGGTCATGAAATCAAGATTATTCCTGCTTTTTCCGATTCATATCTCCTCGCTGAAGGAAAAAATGGATTCACGAAATATCTACTGAAGGGAATTCTGGGAATCAAAGCTTTTTTTAAAAGAATAATCGATTTTCGACACGTTATTAACGCTGATATCGTGGCCATTGAGAGGGAATATTTTCCGTGTTTACCGCCGGTGTTCGAAATTTTGATAAGAGTTCTGAAGGGAGGGTATATTCTCGAATTCGATGATGCGATTTTCCTTTCCCGCGGTAGAAGGATGAAATACCCTGCCACGATAAAGATGGCAACTAAGGTGATTATCGGCAACAGATACCTGGAAGATTATGCGAGGAGGTTCAATGAAAAAACAGCCCTTGTTCCAACCTGTGTGGATACGAAAAAATATGTACAGAAGAAAAACCATGCTGTAGATGGAAGGTTGAAAATAGGGTGGATCGGGCTGCCCTATAATTTCCATCATGTCGATATTGTAACGGCTGCGTTCAAGAGAATATTTTCTGAGTATCGTTGTGAGTTGGTGATCGTGTCGGCAAGAAAACCCGCAAACAAAGTGCCTACGACATTTGTGAAATGGGATCTTGATAGTGAGGCCGAGACCCTGAGCTCTTTCGATATCGGCATTATGCCCCTCGTGGATAACCCCTTTTCCCGCGGAAAATGTGGTCTGAAGATACTCCAGTATATGGCCGCGGGTGTTCCCGTCGTAGCATCTCCCGTCGGCGTGAACCGTGAGATAATATCCGACGGGGTCAATGGGTTTCTCGCGAATTCAAATAAGGAGTGGTACGAAAAGTTGAAGGTGCTCATCGAGGATGAAGAGCTGCGCGCGCGATTGGGGAGTGAGGGAAGGAGAACCGTTGAAAAAGGGTACGACCTGGAGAAAATCGGCGACCGGCTTGTCTCGATTTACACGGAGGGGATGAAGTGACCCTGTCGCCGACAATACTGTTCTTTACCTTTATCATATCCTTTCTCGTTTCCTTCTACACCACCCCCGTCGCACGCGATGCGGCAAAGCGTTTCGGTGTGGTGGATGCACCCGATGAACTGCTGAAGACGCATAGAGAAGCGATCCCCTATTTCGGGGGTCTTTCCATTTACCTGTCCTTCCTCATCGGTATTTCTCTCGTATACAGGTTCGACTCCAACATCCTGGGGATACTGCTCGGAGGGAGCATTATCGTTTTGGTCGGCCTGATCGATGATCTCGGCCGTCTCAGCCCGGGTGCAAAGCTGACGGGTGAGTTCATAGCCATATACGTCCTCATCAAATCGGGAATAAGGGTCGAGATAGTCTTTATCCCCGCCTTTCTCCAGGTGCTCTTGACTTTCTTGTGGATGTTACTGTTGATCAACGCCTTCAACATCATAGATGTCATGGATGGGCTATCGGTAGGGATCGGCTCTATTTGCGCCATGTTCATGTTCATCGTCTCAGCGATAAACGGGAACATGGGAATCTGTGTCCTTTCCCTGGCCCTGGCGGGTGCGTGTTTGGGTTTTCTGCCGTATAATTTCAACCCTGCCTCCATATTCATGGGGGATTGTGGAAGCCTGCTGCTCGGCTTTTTACTCGGTGCTTTTTCAATGATAGGTCAGTATGCAACCCATAATTACTTGGCTGTTATCGTGCCCGCTATCATATTCGGCGTACCTCTCTTTGACACGTTCTTTGTGTCCTACATCCGGCTCAGGAGAAGCGAGTCGATATTCAAAGGCAGCAAGGATCACTTTGCCCTCCGCCTGAGAAAATGGAGGCTGAGCGTGAGGCAGACGGTGCTGTTTAGCTACGGAGCATCGATCATATGCGGCATCTTTGGGATTGCGATAATGCTTTCCGGCATCTTTATGGCGCTGTTCTTTCTGTTTTTAAACGCGATGGTATTCGCCGGTACGGCCCTATGGTTGAAAAAGATAGACATGACCCTCTGATGAAGGCAAAACTCGTTCATATCATAACCCTGCTGGAACTCGGCGGGGCCCAGGAAAATACGCTCATCAACTGTGAAATGGCTGACCGGGACCTCTTCGAGGTGCATCTGATTTCCGGAAAAGGGGGCATGCTCGACGGAAGGGCGGAAAGAATCGAAGGGCTCACCTTTTATCAGGTAAAAGAGCTCGTCCGGGAGATCAAACCGCTCTGGGATGCCGTGTCCCTGCTCAAGATTTTCCGCATCTTGAGGAAGCTGAAAAAGATGTCTCCCAAACAACCGGTTATCGTTCATACACACAGCTCGAAAGCAGGCATAGTGGGAAGGGTTGCCGCGGCTATGGCAGGGTGTGAGATTATCATCCATACGGTTCACGGTTTCGGTTTCAACCCCCTCCAATCATCCCTGGCAAGGCGGATCTTTATTATGGTGGAACGGATTGTAGGGCGTATCACCGATTACTTCGTCCTCGTTTCCGAAGACAATGGTAGGCGGGGCATTGGACTCGGGATATTTGACGCGGGCAAGACAGTGCTGATCAGATCCGGTTTCAACACGGAGGAATTTGGAAACCCCTCACGGGAGAGGGGCAGGGAGATTCTGGGTCTCGAGGATGATAAGTTTACCGTGGGGATGGTGGCCTGTTTCAAGCCTCAAAAATCCCCGCTTGATTTTGTGAAGATGGCAAATGTGCTGAAAGAGAAAGGATACGACTTCAGATACGTGATGGTTGGAGATGGTGAAATGGGCTCCGAGATCATGAAAAATATCCTGGACTTGGGTCTCGGGAATAATTTTTTATTGCCGGGGTGGGTGGAAAACATCCGGGATGTGATCGCTGCCTTTGATGCCCTGGTTTTGACCTCACTGTGGGAGGGGCTTCCGAAGGTTATTCCTCAGGCTCTGATTGCCGGCGTTCCTGTCGTTTCCACTGCGGTGGACGGCACGGCAGAGGTGGTCGAGGATGGGGTAAACGGCTTTCTTATCGATGTGCGTTCTCCCTCTGAGGCAGCGGAAAGAATCATCCGTGCGCGTGAAGGTGAGATAAAGAGGGAAGCCCTCGAAAAGGGGAAGGAGGATCTTATCAGCGAGTTTTCAGAGAAGGAGATGGTGAGAAAACACCGGGAACTCTACCGGAAGCTCCTCGAGGCAGGGGCATGGAAAGCCTAACCTCTCTTTTCTTTTTTCTTCTCGGTACGGTGATGGGCAGTTTTTACAACGTGATTATTCACCGGCTGCCTGAGGGCAGGTCGATCGTCAGACCCCCTTCATCGTGCCCGTCGTGTGAAAGCAAGATCCAGGCAAGGGACAACGTTCCAATTCTCAGTTATCTGCTTCTCAAGGGCAGATGCAGGAACTGCGGAGTTCGAATTTCCTCCAGGTACCCCTTTGTGGAACTGTGCACCGGTCTCATTTTTTTTCTCGCCTACCGGTTCGACGGAATAACCTTTCTCCTCCTGAGGGATCTTCTTTTTTACTCCATCCTGTTCGTGGTGACCTTCATCGATATCGACAAGAGAATTATTCCGGACACCCTGAGCCTGGGAGGTCTTGTGGCGGGCTTTTTCATCGTCTCTTTTCTCCTTGGCAAGGGATGGAAATTTTCGGCAACCGGGATAGTCGTTGGGGGTGGAATTCTCTATTTCACGGCACTTATCTACGAAGGAATAACCAAGAGAGAGGGCCTTGGCGGTGGAGATATAAAACTGCTCGGGATGGTTGGTGCGTTTACAGGTTACAAGGGGGCAATTTTAACTATTTTCATCGGGTCGGTGATTGGCACGCTGTTCGGCGTGTACCTCATGGTGAAAGAAAAGGGCGACTTGAAAACGGCCGTTCCTTTTGGCCCTTTCCTGGCCGGGGGAGCGGTTATTTCCGATATCATCCTCCGGAGCTTCGCCATCCAATTTTTTTCCTTCTAGCGCTAATCGAGGATAAGGGAAACGGGATTTCCGTCTTTGTGGATTACCCAGGTATCGAGAGTGCTGTCAGAGTCCAGGTTCCCCTCCGCTTTTCCCGTGAAGTCATGCTGCGATGCCTCAACGGTGATCGTGTAATAGTCATACACTATGGGATCGAAGTCAAGCACGGTGGAATCGTCGGTATAGCTGTCGTGTTCTGAGAAATAAATATACTCGGCCTTGGCAAGCTGTTTCAGTGCAATTTTTGCCTGGACCCTTTTTGCCTTCTTTGTCAGCGCAGAGTACGTGGTCACTGCCAGCGTTGCAAGTATTCCCGTTATCACGAGCACGATCGACAGCTCGATGATGGTGAATCCCTTTTTTGATTTTTCTCCCCGAAATCTCAAGATCATTTTTGGCCCTTCAGCATTGATCGCACCGTATCCAGCTCATCGAGCACTTCCTTATCGGCCTGCGACTCCAGGATGGATCTTTTGATCTTTTCGATCTGTTTTTCAATGTCAGCCGCATCTATAGAAAAAGGGCGGTTCCTTCCTGCCTCCATTTCTTGCGAGAGCTCCTCGAGCAGCGATGCCGTTTCCTTGAAATAATCTTTTTTCCTCAACCGTATTCTTTCCGGGTAGTTTCCGGAAATAATGTTCCTCAGCTCGGAGTTCAATCGCTGAATGGGTCCCGCGATTCTGTGAGAAAAAATTACGGTGTACACCACCGCCGCAAGCATTACGACCAATGCCATCGGCCACACCCTGCTTTTCAGGATCAGAAACTCCTGTGCCGGCTGGATGAGCTCTTCGGCGGGCGCATGGCTCAAGAGTTTGATCGACGATGGAATGAATACGGCACAGGTGGTCAGGAAGATGAAGGCGAGGAAAATAGCAAGAAACCTGACAGTGATCCCCATCTGGATCTCCCTGTCTATGTAAAACTTCTTTCTTCGGTTTTTCCCTCTCTGTGGTTTCATGGCTCCTCCGCTTTAGCTCTTTCTGAGTTCATCGACAAGTCTGGGCGTAAAATACAGTAACGTTTAGATCTTATAAGGTAGGCTGGTTCTGCAACCCCTTTTCCTGCTTGATGCAGGTGAGTCGAATTTGTAGAATACTCTGGAGCAGAACTGTTTATGTTTCGTTTTGGTCTTCTTTCATCAAGGGGGCTATATAGATTTGCCGGGCATTAAGGAAAGCGGAAAGACCCTCGGTATAAGGAAGGGTATCCCTGTTGCCCTCGCCATCATCTTTTCAACGGCTCTTTTGTTCCAGCTCTTGCTTTTCAGTTACGCAACCGGTTTGATGTGGCGGAATTACACGGCCGGGTTCCTTACCCTCCTCACAGAATCACTCAACTCGTCGGTTCATGAGATATTCAGGGCCGAAGGCGATGCGGGAGTTTTGCTCTTTTCGGAACAGATTGGCAGTTCCTATCCGGGTTTTAGAGGCAGGAAAATTCCGGCTGATACCGTGCTCGGGGAAAGCCAAGCGCCATGGCTGAAAGATAGTGAAAAGAGGGCTCTCTTTGCAGGGCGCGCAATCTCGCGCTCCCGGGGGAAAAGAGGTGAGATCCTCATACCCGTTTTCCTGTCGGAGGGGGCAGGGCAGATATACGCCTTTGAATTCGATTTGCAGGGACCCGGAGATTTTAGCAGAGTGGGTTCGATCGTGGGGGCAACATCTTTTCTGTATGTCCTCGTTCTTTTCTTCTTTGCCTATTTTGTTTTCAGAAAAAAAATTGCCCTTCCCCTGTCCGATCTCATCGAGGTGGTTGGGAAAATTGAAGGGGGGGACAGGGACACGCGGGTCAGGGACATGCCGCCAAATGAACTGGGACGGTTTGGGGAAGCCCTGAACAATGCACTTGACCTGCTGGAGGGACATCGAAGGGACCTGGAGGAAATGGTTGATGCCCTGGAGAAAACGAACGAAGAGTTGAAGCTGTCCCGTGCCCAGGTTATCCGGGCTGAAAAAATGGCTACGATAGGGAGGCTTTCCTCGGGGATAGCGCATGAGGTGGGAAATCCCCTCATGGCAATCAAGGGATATGTTGCACACATGTTGAGAAATACCGAGTTAAGCGACGAGCAGAGAGATTGTCTCGGGAGGGTTCATGATGAATCGGGGAGAATCGAAGGGATATTGAGGGAACTCCTTGCCCACTCCCGTATCGGCGTCCGTAAAGTCGAGGAGGCTGATGTCATCGAGATTATCGGGGACATCATTCGATCGCTCTCCTACAGGAAGATTTTCGAAAGAATCACGATTGATAAGAAATTTGATGACGTGCCAAAAGCTTCCATCGACCCCGGCAAGCTCAGGCAGGTTCTCTTGAACCTCTTCATGAACGGGGTAGACGCGATGCCCGGGGGTGGGACGCTGACCATTCGAACCTATCTTGAAAAGAGAGAAGCCGGAAAAGAATCGGTTCAGCAGGTCAGGAGAAGGAGGACCGATCCCCCCGAGATTAACTATGCACGTATGAGGATGAACAGGGGGATTCGCAAGGAGAGATGGGCAGACCGCTTCGTCGTTGTTGAAATTGCTGACACGGGGACAGGAATCAAAGAGGAGGAGAAGGATAAAATCTTCGATCCTTTCTTTACGACGAAGGATCCAGGAAAAGGAACGGGGCTCGGATTATCGGTTACCACGGCCATCCTTGATTCCTACGACGGGTATGTATCTTTCGAGAGCGCCGAAGGGAAGGGATCCCTGTTCCGGGTTTACCTGCCAATATCTGCGAAGCGGTGACCTTGCAGGGAAACTACTTTTTGCTGAATTTTTACGAAGGAAAGCGGGGGGTGAAAATTGAAGTACAAAATTCTTGTCATGGATGATGAGGTGAACGTGCGGGATGTCCTGAAAAGGGTTCTTGAAAAGGAAGGCTTCCAAGTAAGGACTGCGGAGAACGGGAAAGAGGGTCTTGCAATCCTCGAGTCTGATCCCTGCGACCTTGTGCTGGCAGATATAAAAATGCCCGAGATGGACGGAATGGAGTTCCTTGAAAATGCAAAAGAAAGAGGCATAAAGTCTATCATCATAATGATGTCTGCATTTGGAACGATCAAGACCGTTATCAAGGCAGTCAAGAAAGGGGCGTACTACTATGTTTCGAAGCCTTTCGACATAGATGAAATCCTCGTCATCATCAAGAAAGCCCTCGACGAGAGGGCGCTGCGGGAGGAGAACGAGAGACTGAAGAGGGAACTGGAGAGGAAATACTCCTTTGAAGGGATTATCGGGAGAAGCAAACCGATGGAAGAGGTCTTTTCCCTCGTCGAGAAAGGCAGGGATTATGATGTTTCGGTATTGATCACCGGAGAGTCGGGTACGGGGAAGGAGCTGGTGGCGAGAGCGCTCCACTTCAGTGGTGAAAGAAAGAGGGGCGTTTTCGTTCCCGTAAATTGTGCCGCGCTTCCTGAGAACCTTATCGAAACGGAGCTCTTCGGATACAAGAAGGGGGCTTTTACCGATGCCCAGCACGACAAGAAGGGCCTCATCGAGGAGGCGGACGGGGGAACCCTGTTCCTCGATGAAATTCCGGAGCTGTCGATGCCTGTTCAGGCGAAGCTGCTCAGATTTCTTCAGGAGGGGGAAATACGACGTGTGGGGGATACAGAAAGCCGTTCAGTTGACGTAAGGGTGATTGCTGCAACGTCAAAGAAGTTAAATGAGGAGGTTGCGAGGGGCAGTTTCCGGGAAGATCTCTTTTACAGGCTCAACAAGCTAGTAATTCATATGCCCCCACTCAGGGAACGAAAGGAAGATATAATTACCCTGGTCGAACATTTCGTTAACATTTTCTCTCAAAAAGTCGATAAGAAAATAAAAGGATTCTCCGAGGAGGCGTTCAGGTTGATGACCGAATACGATTGGCCGGGAAATGTAAGGGAGCTGGAAAACGTTGTCGAGCGAGCCGTTGTCATGGCAGAAACGGAGATCATAACCCCGAAATATCTGGAGGGTCCTGGCGAACAGATAAAAAAAGAAAGTGTCGTTACTTTTATGGATTTTGATCCTGAAAAGATAACGTTGAAGGAGGCCATTAAAGAGCTTGAGATGGACATGATCAAAAAGGCCCTGAGGAAGACGGAAGGAAGAAAACCCCTTGCGGCAAAAATCCTCGGAATATCGCATCCTGCACTTTTGTATAAAATTAAAGAATATGATATAAATTGATTAAAATTATGTATAAATTACACATCACTTAAAAAAAACTTGACATAAAATCTAAGAAGGTTAAGATTTTCTAAAAAGAAACCGATTAAGGTAAAAAGTGGGGAAAATGAAAAGAGAAATGGAAAGTCAAAAATATAGTGAAAAGAACAACGTAAAGAAGATACGGGAGAGCCAACTCATGAGTAAGGCAGAACTCGCGAGACGGGCGAGCGTGTCGGTGCTCACCATAGACAGGATCGAAAAGGGTATGCGGTGCAGAATGGATACCAAGCGGAAAATAATACTTGCCCTCGGATTGAAGCTCTCCGATAAGAATAAGGTTTTTGGCTTTGATGAAGAAGAATAGGTGGTGAACGATGAATCTATTCGGAAAAAAAGAGCTTGTGGGATTGGACATCGGATCGTCGAGTATCAAGATCATGAAGTTGAAGGAGATGGGAGTTTCGTTTCAGGTTCAGAAATTCGGTGTTTTTCCCCTCTCTCCGGATACCGTCGTCGATGGGGCGATCATGGACCACAGCACGGTGGTGGAAACGATAAAGAACGGCTTTGCCGATCTCGGTATTCGGGACAAATACGTTGCGGCGTCGATTGAAGGACATTCAGTTATCATAAAAAAGGTTGTTCTGCCGACGACAACCCCTGAGGACCTCGAAGAATCAATTCAGTGGGAGGTAGAGCAGTACATACCCTTTGAAGTCAAGGATGTGAAGATAGATTTTCAGGTCATCGGGCCACTGCGGGACGATCCAACCCGGATGGACGTTTTGCTCGTTGCCGCGAAAAACGATCTCGTTGAGGAATACGTGTCGGTGATAAGAGAGGCAGGGCTCGTCCCATCGATAATCGGTGTGGATTCAATAGCCGTTGGGAACGCGTTCGAGGCCTGCTCGGGAATCTCGGACGAGCAACTTCCCATGGTGGTCAATCTGGGCTCCTCCTTCATGAACATCATCATTCTCGATGAGGGCATCCCTCTCTTTACCCGGGATGTGTCGATGGGCGGGTCCATGTACAACAATGAAATTCAGCGGCAGTTTGGCGTTTCATACAGTGTTGCAGAGAATATGAAAAAGGGAGAGGAGCTGGAGGATTTCAACCCGGAGCGGGTGGATGCCGTTGTAAAGAATGTGTCCAGCATCATAGCGACAGAAGTGCAAAGGTCCTACAACTTCTACGCAGCCACGTATCCCGATAAGCTGGTGACGAAGGTTTTCCTGGCAGGAGGGGCTGCCCGGGCCAGGCACCTGAAGGAATTAATTGAGGAAAAGCTCTCCATTTCTGCGGAAATATTTGATCCCCTCGAAGGACTCATGATCGATGAATCATCGGTTAATCCAGATTACGTGAAAAACTTCGGTACGGCGGCAACAGTTGTCACGGGGTTGTCAATGAGAAAACCAGGAGACAAGTAATGATAAAGATCAATCTCATAAGACAGAAGCGCAAAAGGAAGAAGAAGATCAATGTCGACCTTGTCTTCTTTCTCTCAATCATCGCTTTCATACTTCTTTTGTTCTCCTTTCACAAAACAGTTCTCGTCGCAAAGGTGTCCCGTCTCGAGGATGATATAAAGAAAGCCAAGCAGGAAATAGCCCAACTTCAAAAACAGATCGGGGAAGTTGAAAAGTTCAAGCAAAAGAAAAAAGAGCTCCAGAAAAAAGTGAATATCGTGGCAAATCTCCAGAGGGGGAGGAAGGCGCCTGTTATTGTCATGGATACCCTCGCCCGGACAGTTCCTGAAAAGGCGTGGATTTCGAGGCTGAATTATTCTGGACGGTCCATGGAGATACAGGGCTACGCTCTCAACAACTACGTGGTAGCCGACTTCATGAACAATCTCGGGGCCACAGAAAAATTCGGAAAAATAGAGCTCCAGTCAGCCGAGAGGAAGGTAGTGAGGGGCGTCCGGATGATGCTTTTTAAAATCAGAGTGGAATTGAAAGCTTAAATACAAGGGTGAACTATGGCGCTTAGAGACAAGCTATCCTTGAAAGGCGTAGGGACAAAGCAGAAGGCGGTGCTTTACGGTTTGGTGGTTGTGGCAGTTCTCGTCGGCTACTATTACCTTTACTACACGCCGGTAAAAACCCAAATAGATGCCCTCCAGCAGCAGAAAGTGACCCTTGAGGGAAAAATCAAGGAACAGAGAATTATTGCCAAGGATCTCGAGACCTTTAAAAAAGAGGTGGTAAAGCTGGAGGTACAGCTCAATGAGCTGCTCGAACAGCTTCCGAACTCTTCTGAAATACCGAAGCTCTTGAGGAATATATCCGATGTTGGAAAAGAAAGCGGCTTGGATTTCCTGAAATTCGCACCGAAAGGGGAGGTGCCGAGAGAGTTTTATGCGGAAATACCGGTCGATATATCCGTCAACGGAGGTTTCCACGATTTCGGGATGTTCCTTGACCGGGTGAGCAGGCTGTCGAGAATCGTGAATGTATCCGACGTGCTCTTTGACAGGCCGGTTATCTCGAGGGACAAAGCTGTCATGACGATCAACTGCACCGCGAGGACTTTCAGATTCCTTAAGGAGAAAAAGCCTGAAAAATGAAAGGATTATCACGGATGAAATGTAAACGTATGGCAAGTTCGGGGATCTTTGTATTTATTCTGTTGATCGTAGCTTTTTCCCTGACTTTCACCGGCTGTTCTGGGGAGCAGGGGAAGACGCAGAAAGTTTCCCGGGTAGTCAAGAAAGTCCAGAAGCAAGTTAAGGAGCCGAAAACGGAGGAGCCTGTTTCAGAAAAAGAGCCGGTTGAAGACACATTTGCCGGTTATACCGCTACGGGGCTGAAGGACCCGTTTTTGCCCTTTTTGAAGGAAGAGGCCGTTGCGGTAAAGAGGAAAGGAGCCCTTACCCCTCTTGAGAAGTTTGACCTGGGAGAACTGAAAATTGTGGGGGTTCTGATGAAAAGCAATGAGACACTGGCTCTCATCGAAGATAATGAGGGAAAGGGTTACACGGTGAAAAAGGGAGTGAAGGTAGGCAAAAACGGCGGTGTTATTTCGCAGATTACCGACAAAGAAATTGTCGTTATCGAAGAATACTTTGATATAACGGGAAGGAAAGTTACGAGGGAAAAGAGACTAACGCTCCCACTTCCAGGAGGAGAATAGGTATGGATCATAAGAACTTGATGAAAGACCTGGTCAAGAAAGCTTTACTGCTCATCGTCCTTTTAACACTCCTTGTGTTCCTGGGAGTGAAGGTTTATGCGGCTGACGACGCGGGTGGTAAAGATATGCAGGAAAAGGCGGAGACGACACTGCTCAAGGAGATAATGATCGACAAGACCGCTTATTTCACCAATATTCGGGCAAGTATACAGGGGGAATTGAAAAATTACAATGCTTTCAAGATTTCTGATCCCTTTCGCATAATACTGGATTTGTGGGGCGTAAAGAACCTTATCGGGAAGGAACAGATTGCTGTCAACACACCGCAAGTGCAAGGTATCAAGATCGCGGAGCAGGAAGATAAAGTGAGATTAATGATCGAAACGGCCAAAGACCTTCCCCTTCCGTTTCTCGTCACCACCGAAAACGGGGATATCGTCGTTTCAGTGGGGGGTGGCGCAGAGGAAAAGGTTACCAGTCTTGATAGGGGAGTGGAGCCATCTCCCGCCGTTCCTGAAATTACGGGGATAGATCTCGAAGATTTTCCAGAAAAGTCAAACGTGGTGATTAGCTACTCGAAAAAACCTGTCATAGAGAAGAAAGGATCTGATGGGCTCGCAATCGTTACCGTAAAGAAGGTCAAAATCGCCGAAAACCTTCTCCGCCATCTCGATGCGACCAAATTCGACATTCCCGTAAAAATGGTTGATGCAAACAGGGATGGGGATGATGTGTCAGTCAAGGTCGCATACGAGAGGGGACATCAATACGATGTAAACGAGGGGGATGAGAGGCTCGTACTTTCTTTCGCCAAGGAGAAAAAGGTCGAGAAAAAAGGGTACAGAGTGGCCGAGTACAGGGCCGTCAAAAAGAGTGAAATGGAGGCACGGGCGGCTCCCTCCAGCCCCGTTGTTGGAGAAGTTGCCCCCTTCGTGACTATCGATAGCATGGAGCAGAAAGTCTACAGGGGGCAGAGGATTTCCCTCGACTTCAAAGATGCTGATATTCATAACGTGCTGAGGATCATAGCCGAGGTGAGCAACCTGAATATCATTACCTCCGACGAGGTCAAAGGGAAGGTTACGCTGCGGCTGGTCAATATTCCCTGGGACCAGGTTTTGGATATCGTTCTGAAAACCAAAGGCCTCGGCGCGAAGCTCGAAGGGAATGTTCTGAGAATTGCCCCGATCAGCAAATTGAGGGAAGAGGAAAAGGAGGTTCTTCAGAGCATCAAGAATAAGGAGGAACTCGAGGAACTGGTCATCGAAACGATCCCGGTAAACTTCGCTAACGTGAAAGAACTCGAAGATCAGATCAAGGAAGTTATGTCCGCGCGAGGAAAGGCAAAGGTTGATGAGCGGACCAACACCCTGGTCATAAAGGACATACCCAAAAACATTGAGAAGGTAAGAGATCTGGTTAAAAAGCTCGACACACCCACACCCCAGGTTCTCATAGAGGCAAGAATAGTCGAGGTAAGCACCCAGTTTACCAGAGAGCTGGGCGTTCAGTGGGGCGCCGCATACCAGAGCCAGCCTGACGGGATCTTTGTTTCCGGCATTCAGGATGATACGGGGACGCTGTTCCCTGACGCCCAGACACCGAACCCCAATTTCCCCACTTATGCGGTCAACCTTCCGGCAGCGGTGGGCCAGGGCTCTGGTGGGGGTATAGCCTTCGGCATATTGCGGGGCGATTTCAGGCTCGACCTTTCCCTCTCTGCTCTCGAGACAACGGGGAACGGCAAGATCATTTCAAGCCCCAAGATAGTGACGACAACAAATAACGAGGCCATAATACAGCAAGGAGTAAAAATACCCTACTCAACCGTTTCCGCTTCGGGTACACAGACGGAATTTGTCGACGCGGCGCTGAAACTCAAAGTCACACCGCATATCACGCCTGACAAGACGATCGTTATGGAACTCAATGCGGCAAACGATACCCCAGATTTCGGGAACGCCGTAAACGGGGTGCCATCAATATCGAGCCGCGAGGCAGACACACAGGTGCTGATACAAGACGGGGAGACCGCTGTCATAGGCGGCATCCTGCAGATTCAAAGGACCGAAAGTATTGATGCCGTCCCATGGTTTCACAAGATTCCCCTCCTGGGCTGGTTCTTTAAAAAGGAGACGGAGAGAAACGATAATACGGAGCTTCTGATATTTATCACACCAAAGATCATTGAGAACAGTCAGGAGATCTGATTCTTTTGTCTTTTTCACGAAAAGCACCTGGTGCTCGTTCCAGGTGCTTTTTTTTATTCATGAGCTTTTGAGGGAGTGTCCATGGTGAGATTCCTCACAGCCGGCGAGTCCCATGGCAAGGGGGTAACGGTAATCGTCGAGGGATTCCCCAGCGGGGTTCCGGTTGAGAGAAAGTTTGTGGACAGGGAACTCAAAAGGAGAATGTCCGGTTATGGCAGAGGGGGCAGGATGGGTATCGAAGCTGACACTGCCGAATTTACCTCGGGAGTCAGGTTCGGAATGACCCTGGGATCACCCATTTGCATTCACGTAAAGAACAAGGACTTCAAGAACTGGAAAAGGATCATGGCGCCTTTCGGGAAAGGTCCGGGTGACAAAGACATAGTGATCAATCCCCGGCCCGGCCATGCCGACCTCCCGGGAGTTTTGAAGAGAGGAGCAAAAGATGTCAGGGACGTTCTTGAGAGGGCATCGGCCAGAGAGACAGTGGCAAGGGTTGCTGCAGGCGCGCTGGCAAAATTGCTCCTGGCTCAGTTCGATATATGGGTAATGAGCTACGTCACATCTGTGGGGACGGTCAGGTCTCGGAGGAGGGTTTTCAGGGAGGGCTTGCTGGAAAAAGAGCCGGATAGAGATCCCTTGAGGATGATCGATTCAAAAAAGTCCCAAGAGGCGATGGAACTCATTCGTGGATCGGCGAAACGAGGAGACAGCGTCGGTGGTACCTTTGAGGTCCTGGGATTTGGAATACCCCCCGGACTTGGAGACTATACGCAATGGGACAGGCGTCTGGACGGAAAGCTCGCCATGGCTCTCATGTCGATACCGGCAATAAAAGGGATAGAAATAGGAGATGCCTTCGAATCTTCGCGAAGAGGAGGAGGACGCGTACATGACAGGATATTTGCCAAACCGGGAAAACATCTGTTTTTTGAGAGATACAGGCTGCCATTTATGAGAAAGACAAACAATGCAGGCGGGCTGGAAGGGGGGATGACCAACGGGGAAGACCTCATCCTTCGCTGTTACATGAAACCGATACCCACTCTCACCGTTCCTCTGGAATCAGTTTCAATTCGGGATTATTCCCAGACTGCCGCGGTAAAGGAAAGGAGTGATATCTGCGCAGTGCCCGCTGCTTCAGTGATCGGCGAGTCGATGGTTGCCCTGGTCCTCGCCGGGAGCCTGCTGGGAAAATTTGGGGGAGACTTTCTCGAAGACACCATAAAAGGGTATGAGTCGTACCTTGGAAGGATATGCGAGAAAAGTTAAGGGGTCTTGTCATCACAGGTTTCATGGGGACGGGGAAGACGTCTGTGGGAAGGTCGGTGTCACGAAAGCTGAAGATGGAATTCGTGGACTTGGATGGGGAGATAGAAAAAGAGGCGGGTATGAAGATCGTCCATATTTTTTCGAAAATGGGGGAGCCCGCCTTCAGGGATATGGAGAGCAGAATGCTTGGAAAGGTCCTGAAAGTCCCCGGCAGAGTCGTTTCAACCGGCGGAGGAACGATTCTCGATCCTCAAAACCTGAAGTTGATGAAATCATACGGTATGGTAATCTGTTTATGGGCAAGCCCAGCCGAGGTGCAGGAGAGGATCGAAACCTGCGAAGACCGCCCTCTCGTGAAGGGCGAGAACAAACTGGCCAAGATTTCGGAGTTGCTGGAGAAGAGGAAAGCTTACTATCTATCTGCAGACATATCAGTTCAGACTGATGGCAAAAGCATAGAGGAGATATCAGAGGAGATCGCCTCTCACTGGAGGGCAGCTGTTGACCGTTGAAAGAACGATAAATGTAGAGCTGGGAGAAAAATCCTACGACATCTTCACAGGGAACGACCTCGGAAAATTTATCGAAGAGTGGATGTTACGGGTTTATGCGAACAAGAAAGCGTTCCTGATAATCGACGCCGCCTTTTACGAGATCTATAAAGATGATGTGGAACAGATCTTCAAGAATATCGACTGCCACATTTTCCCCCTCGAGGCCTCAGAAGAGAGGAAAAACCACGATAATGCCCGTGCTGTATACGAGTTTCTTCTCGATAAAGAGTGCGACAGGAGGTCGCTGATCGTGTCTTTCGGTGGAGGGGTGACAGGGGACATTGTCGGCTTCTGTGCCGCCACCTTTATGAGAGGTGTAGATTATATCCAGATACCCACGACACTTCTTGCCCAGGTCGACAGCAGTGTTGGCGGGAAAACGGGCATAAATTTCAAGGACGCCAAGAATGTCATCGGGTCATTTTTCCAACCCCGGGCGGTTTTTATCGACATCAAGTACCTGTCGACTCTCGACGACAGAAATTTTCTGGCGGGACTGGCTGAAGTTTTGAAAGTGGGTTTCATCGGGGACGGTGAAATCATCAGATTGCTCAGGGGAAAAAAGCTCGAAGATATCCGTTCACATACACCGCTTTTGATGGATGTCATATCGCGGAGCATTCAATATAAAATTGCCGTCGTCGAGGCAGATGAAAAGGAGTCATGGCAGAGAAAAGTGCTTAATTTCGGGCACACCATCGGCCACGGCATCGAGGAGGCCACGTCCTACACGCGACTGCTCCACGGCGAGGCTGTTGCTGCCGGCATGGCGATTGAAGCTCAGATCAGCCTGACCGTGGGGGCCTGTGCAGAGGAGATACGCAATATCGTGATAGGTGTGCTGGAGAATCTCAGGTACGAGATACTTCCCGAGAATGTCGATTATTCAAACGTGTTTGCCCTGTTCATGAGAGACAAGAAGAGGGCGCTCGATACGTTGGATGTTCCCGTATTGACCGATATAGGAAGGTCTGAAATCCGCACGTTTCAACTGAAGGATTACGAGAAGTATGCTGTCGAGTCCCTGAATTTCCTCCAAAGCTTCATGGAGGCAAAGGTGAGAAGCAAGGTAGAGGGAGAAATATATGAGGATCTGGACGTTCTCGAGTCAAGCGGAAGATTCAACGATGCCGAAAATCTTGTAAAGAGGCTTCTTGACAGGGACCCAACAGATGAGAAGTTGAACCTTACCCTGGCGAGGTTGTATTCGAGGCAGGGAAAAAATGTGGCGGCCCTGAGGATCCTGGATGAGATTATCCAACTCAATCCCGGGAATAAAGAAGCAATAGCAATGCGAAGGGAATATGAGGCGATCGAGGATCGGATGCAACCTGAGGGAGTGGGCGGCGAGGTGGAGACAATCCCTTCCGAGACGATTGTCAAGATAGGGGAGGATGTCTATAAGATAGAGGGTATCGAGGATGATGAATATGGTGAGGGCGAGGGAGAGGAAGAGCTCGGAGAACCATATGTCGTCGCCGAGGAGCCTGCTTTAGAGGTGAGGGAAGAGGCTCTCCCCGCCCCCGAGGAAGTTGCTGAGGATGAAGTTCCGGTTTACACGACCGCAATGGCGGAAGTACTGCTGAGGGAAGGAAAGAGGGATAAATCGCTCGAGGTTCTCGAGAAAATTTTAAAAGATGACCCCGGAAACGAAGGTGCAATCCGTTTGAGGGATAAAATCGATTCTCTTCACAAAAAGGAGGGGATGCTGAATAGATATGCTGAGGCTCTCAATGGTTTTCTCCAAAAAATTGTGGAGGCATACAGATGATTTTTCATGACATTGTAAGCAGGATAGCTGAAGGGGAAAAAAGGGTTCAATTAATCGCCGTGAGCGCGTTTGACGGGCTGATTATAGAGGAATGGAAAAACGGACGGATGAATCTGGACCTTTCTGCGATTGCAGCAGAGATTGCTTTTCTCCTGAAGGAGCTGTCAAGAATATCTGTTGAAAATTCCCTTTCGAGCGTCGAAGAACTCTGTTTCGGGGGAAGCGATTATTACGTGCACGTTCTTGTCATAGAGAATGAATATTTTCTCTTCGTCGTCACGTCCGAAGTTTCCTTGACGGGGAAGACAAGGTTTTATCTCAAATCTGTCGCGCCCGCGCTTCGAGAAACACTCTGACAACGCGCTGCTCTCCATACAGGGAGGATTCAATGAAAATATTGTTCATCAGTGGGCCGAATATTAACCTCACGGGTACGAGGGAAGTAGAGGTTTATGGAGAGACATCCTATGAGAATATGATGCAAAAGGTAACCGGTCTCCTGACAAAGCAGGGCGTTGAGATTGAGTTTTTTCAGTCCAACCACGAAGGGGACATTGTCGATAAGATTCAGTCTGCTCAGGACATTGCTGATGGAATAGTTATCAATCCCGGAGCGTACACCCACACGAGCGTGGCCATAAGGGATGCACTCATTGCAACGGGGGTTTTAGCGGTTGAGGTCCATATCTCGAATGTTTACGCTCGGGAAGAATTTAGAAAAGCTTCGATGATCGAGGATGTGGTGAGAGGCAAAATCTGTGGTTTCGGGTGGTACTCATACTATCTCGGGGCTCTTGCACTGATGAATGCCATAAAAGGGACGTAACGTGTTCGATTATAAAAGCAGACAGGTGCAACTGATCAAAAAGTTGAAAAGGGGAAAGAAAATCCCCTTCCTGATCACATCTCTGACTGACATTCGGTACCTTACCGGTTTTTCAGGGACCGATGCAATCCTTCTGTGTTCAGGAGAGGGTGTACATTTTGGCACCGACGGCAGGTATGCGCTTCAGGCGGGTTCGGAGGTGGTTGCTGATGGGAAGGTTATTTACGAAAGGAAGAGGGACTTCATAAGGAAGGTATTAAAAAAGGGGAAGGATGTCTATTTCGACAGGGAAAGGCTTTCCTACAGCATGTACAATCTCATCCAAAAGTGGGGTTACCGCTTGCAGCCGACAGTCTCTCCTCTTGTGCGGATGAGAATGATCAAGGAGCAGCGGGAGATTGATATCATCGAACAGGCGGTAATAATCTCGTCGACGGCTTTTTTGACATCCCTTAGAT
Source organism: Deltaproteobacteria bacterium (assembly GCA_011773515.1). Classification (NCBI taxonomy): domain Bacteria; kingdom Pseudomonadati; phylum Myxococcota; class Myxococcia; species Deltaproteobacteria bacterium. The sequence goes on along the minus strand of WVXK01000023.1, from coordinate 88,222 downwards.
ATTTGAACAGCGAAACAACAGAAAATACCCTGGCCGCAACAATCGAATTTGAAATGAAGAAGCGGGGAGCCGAGGGTTCATCTTTTCCCCCGATTGTAGCGTTCGGCGATAAATCCGCCATGCCGCATGCAACGCCCGATGCGTCGAAGCTTGATGGGGCGCAGATTATGCTGTTCGATTACGGGTGCAGATTTCAAGGATATTGCTCGGACGAGACAGTAACCCTATTGAGAAAAGATAAGAAGGTTGACAGGGAACTTCGGAGGGTGATGACTGTTGTCGGGCGCGCTAAAGAGGAAGCCTTTAAACAGTTGGCACCGGGCGTCAAATGCAGGGATATCGATCTGACGGTGAGGAGCTTTATCGACAGCAGCGGATATGGAAGGCACTTCGTCCACTCGACAGGTCATGGGGTGGGAATGGAAATACACGAGCCGCCGCACATTTCCCGTTACTCAAAGGATGTGTTGAAACCTGGAATGGTTATTACAATAGAACCGGGTATTTACATTCCTGGAAAAGGTGGTGTAAGATTGGAAGACCTTGTTAAAATCACCGAGAACGGTTTTGAAAAAATATCTTACCTGCCAAAGAATGGCAGAGACTTATTCGCTTAACGAGGGCTCTTAACGTGTACTCGACGTCAGATTTTCGAAGAGGGCTCAAGATAGAGTTTGAGGGCTACCCCTGTGTGATTCTCGAGTTCCTCCATGTCAAGCCGGGAAAGGGGGGGGCCTTTGTCAGGACAAAGCTGAAAAACTTGAGGACCGGAGCCGTGGTGGACCATACGTTCCGCTCCGGTGAAAAGGTTGGCGTCCCGGACCTGGTAGAGAAGGAAATGCAGTTTATGTACGAGATGGAGGAAGACTATTATTTCATGGATACTTCCAGTTACGAGCAGATATTTCTCAACGGCGACCACGTTGGTGATGCCCGGAAATTTTTGAAGGAAGGAATGCTCCTGAAGATACAATTTTACAGGGGAGATCCGATAGGAGTCGAGGTCCCCATTTTCGTTGAGTTGAAAATAGAAAAGACTGCCCCGGGTTTGAAGGGAGACACGGTATCAGGCGGGACGAAACCTGCAGAGCTTGAATCGGGGACGGTTATTCAGGTGCCCCTTTTTCTGAATGAGGGGGACGTCATAAAGGTTGATACGAGAACGGGTGAATACATAGAAAGAGTATAAATGCGAGGGAAATATGAATCTGAAAGAAATCAAGGATCTTATCAATTTAATCAAGGGTTCCGATATCGTTGAGCTCGAGTATAAAAAAGGGCAGAGCTCGGTGAGGTTGAGCAGGAGGAGTGCTGCCCCCTCTCAACAGATTCCGGCAGAAACGGTCGTTCAGGCTCCTCGGGAAGCCACAGCGCCGGAGAAAAAGGAGATACCGAAGGTCGCAGAAAATATAAAGGAAATAGTTTCTCCCATGGTAGGCACTTTTTACCGTGCACCGGCACCGGATGCGGCTCCTTTTGTTGAGGTGGGTTCGATCGTAACGAGGGGGCAGGTCCTGTGTATCATAGAGGCCATGAAGATTATGAATCAGATCGAGTCCGACGCGACGGGGAGGGTGGTGGCAATTCTTGTGGAGAATGGGGAAGCCGTTGAGTTTGGCCATCCAATGTTTCACATAGCCGTCGACTGAGAGGAAATCGGATACTATGATACGAAAAGTGCTCATAGCAAACCGGGGAGAAATTGCTCTCAGGATTATTCGAACGTGCAAAGAGAGCGGCATTCAGAGCGTCCTGGTATATTCCACGGCCGACAGAGACAGTCTTCCGGTACAGATGGCCGACCAGGCGATATGTATCGGACCACCGGAGAGCAAAGATAGTTATCTGAACGTTCCCTCCCTTTTGTCTGCTATCGAGGTCACCGATGCAGATGCAGTACACCCCGGTTATGGATTTCTTGCAGAAAACGCTGCATTTGCAGAGATTTGTGAGAACTACGGGGTCAACTTTATTGGACCCCCCTCGTCCGTAATTCGCTTGATGGGAAACAAGATTGAGGCCAGAAAGGCTGTGGCCTCTGCGGATGTTCCCATATTGCCGGGCAGTGAGGGGCCGGTAGTGGAAGAAGAGGAAGGCCTCGAAGTAGCCAAGAAAATTGGATTTCCCGTGATAATAAAAGCCGCGGCAGGCGGGGGCGGACGGGGTATGAAGATCGTTCATTCCTCGGCAACGTTCATCAACGCATTTTTGACGGCACAATCAGAGGCCCTTGCGGCTTTTGGCCTCCCCGATGTGTACATAGAGAAGTATTTTGAAAATGCAAGGCATGTGGAGGTACAGGTTCTGGCAGATTCATCGGGAAACACAATTCATCTCGGTGACCGCGATTGTTCGGTCCAGAGGCGACATCAAAAGCTTCTCGAGGAAGCCATGGCTCCCGGAATCCCCGCACGGGTGAGAAAAAAGATGCATTCCTCCGCAGTTGAGGTCGCGGAGGCCGTGGGGTATGTAAGCGCTGGAACGGTAGAGTTCCTCTATGTTCCGGGAAAAAACTTTTACTTTCTCGAGATGAACACGAGGATACAGGTCGAGCATCCGGTAACGGAAATGATTACGGGTGTTGACCTGATCAAAGAGCAGCTGAAAATAGCTGACGGGAAGAAACTCAAAATAAAACAGGATGACGTCCAGTTCCGGGGCCACGCAATCGAGTGCAGGATAAACGCAGAGGACCCGAAAAAATTCATGCCGTCCCCCGGTTTGGTAAAAACCTGTTATCTGCCGGGCGGATATGGTGTGAGAGTCGATTCGGCGGTGATCAATGGATATATCATCCCTGCCACCTATGATTCTCTCATAGCAAAGGTGATAAGCTGGGGAGAGGACAGAAAAGAAGCTATTGCAAGAATGAGACGGGCCCTTGATGAGATTGTGTTCGAAGGGGTGCAGACAACCGTTTCCTTTCATAAAAAAATCCTCAACGATCCGGATTTTGTCGAGGGAAAATTGAGCACCAGGTTTATCGAAAAGTTCGGGGGTAGCTGAAGTGATCAGGTGGTTATACGATTTTGGTCTGTCGCCTGAAGAAAATGTGCACAAGGATTTTTCTCTTTTCGAGTCATTCGACGGATTAGACGTGCCTTTTCTGGTCAGGGTCCATACGTTCAGTCATTACTGTGCGACTTTGGGTTATCTTTCTCCTCTGAATGACTTCACGTTACCATTATCAACGAATGAGGGAATTTCCCTTTTGAGACGCGTGTCGGGAGGTTCAATAGCTTTCCATGGTGAAGATCTCTGTTTGTCGTTTTTCCTCAGGACAAAAGTATCCCCTGTTTGCGTGTATCACTCCTGTGTTACGAAAATCAGATCCATTATCACGACTGTTATCGAGAAGGGGAGCGGCATCTCCCTGAGCGAGGGAAAACCAGCAGATCATAGCAATGCTCGTGGTGGTTATTGCATCGAAAGCGGGGACAAATTTGATGTTTTTCTGGAGGGGATAAAATTCGCGGGGTTTGCAGGTCGCGTGCGAAGGAACAGGCTTCTCATACATCTCCAGATAAATTCATCGGGATGGAAACCTGCTGTGCTCAACCATCTGTTGGAAAGAGGCCATACGGTGCCCGATGGGCACTCGACTGTGAAAAAGTTTGTTTTTTCGGAAAGTTTCTTAGAAAATATTAAAGATGAAATCCAACGGGAATTTTCAGCGTTTCTTTTCCAAGAGGGATCGTATTCAGAATGTCTGACGGGATAGGTGAACGGGATTGAGTATATTTGACAATATCAAGAAGAGATTCAAGCCGGTTGACGAAATAAAGGAGCTCAGAGAGAAGATAAACAGTTCTCCTCACAATCCCACATTGCATCAGAAGCTTGCTGAACGTCTCATAAAAAAAGGGGAATACTCGGAGGCAATTTCAGAGTATTATACTGCCGCGGCGCTTTTTGAGAAGGGAGGGTTCGGGTTAAAATCTATAGCCGTTTTGAAACAGTGCCTGAAGATAGACCCCTCCAACCTGGAAACCGAGAAGCAGTTGATCTCAGCTCTAATGAGCAACGGTCTTACCGGTGATGCCATTTATGAATTCAAGAAAATTATGGATGATAAGGGTTTTTTCCACGATCAAGAGTCGAGGCTGGATTTTATAAAGTTTTGCATCGAAGTTTTCGGCGATATTCCGGAAATTCATACCTTCGTTATCAGAGATTGTCTTGCAGAGAAAAACAGCCTGGGAATAATTTCCTCTATCGAAAAAACGGTTCCAAACATTTTATCCAACAGGCAGCTGGAGAACTTTCATTCCTTCCTGGAAGGGGTAGCCGAGCAGCAGGATGACACATCGAGCATATGGGAGGTCTACGCTCTTTCATTGTTATCATCGGGGTTCAGGGAAAAAGGGTTATCGGTACTTGGAAAAATAGAAGATGACGCCGATCTGGAGGACGGCACGAAAAAGGTGATTGAAGAGGTGAAGCATTACTTTGAGGAGAAAGAGTCGGATGCGAATTTTCCGAGATATTTCTCAACGGTTTTGGAATACCTGGAGACCTTGAGGCATGAGGAGGAGGAGCGTGAGAAGCTCGAGCCCGTAAAGGAAGAAGATGAAAAACCGTCTGAGGAGAAAGAGGAAGACATAGGAGAAGTTCTCAATAAGCTGAGAGAGAAAGTGGATACGGAAATAGGTGATGAGGATTTGAATGCACGCTATAACCTGGGCATTGCCTTCAAAGAGATGGGTCTTTTCGACGAATCCATAAGAGAGTTTGTTATTGCAAGCAGAGATCCCGATCTATATTTTCCCTCCATGCTGTTGCTCAAGGATTGTTATGAGAGCATAGAGAAATTCGAAGATGCCATTTCAATTTTAGATGAGCTGATGGAGAAAGGGGAGAAGGACGAGCGGGCGCAGCTTGATCTCATTTACCAGAAGGCTTCTATTCTCGATCGAACGGGGCAGGGCGAGGAAGCGAAGAAGATGTATATGCAGATATATGAGGTCGATGAGACCTTTCGGGATGTGGCAGAAAGGTTGAAAAACAGCTGACGTGAAGCGAGATTGTTTTTTTGCTGCTTCTGTGGTATAAACCAAAATGGGCGGGCGTAATTCAGTGGTAGAATGCAAGCTTCCCAAGCTTGACGTCGCGGGTTCGACTCCCGTCGCCCGCTCCAGACTTATCAACCTCTCTCTCAGACACTTTTACCTGGCGGTCGCTCCTGACCGGGCAAAGCTGTAATGTCGAGATTGCAAAAGATACTTCTCCTCGGCCTCATTACCCTGACCGGCATTATACTGATACTTTTTATTCTCCTTTTTCTTCAAAGAGAGACTCTTTTTGCCAGACTGGTCTATTCCGCGAACCGGTATCTCCATTCAAGCGGATATTCTCTGAGTTATGAAGAAGCAAGAATCGAATTGTTACCACCGAGGTTATACCTTGAGGGAGTTCTCGTTACAGACCTGGAATCGGGCAATCCCGTTTTTGCTGCTAATAAATCCTATCTGTCTGTGAAGCCCTTGAATTTGATTATTCCCGGAGCATCGCCCCTGAGTCTAAAGCTCGAACAGTTCCGGGGAGTAGCAGAAAGGAAAATCCTGGACCTGATCGCCGGTTCACCGGAGCGACGGGGTGAAAAAAAGAGAAAAAGAGCAACGATTCCAACTCTCACACTGACGGATGGTTATTTTGAGTTTATCGGCCCCTGGAAAAACATCAACCAGGCAAAGCTTTCTGTAAAGTCACTCTATTACAGCGGCAATATCTGGGAAGGGTTGGGGGTTATCTACACATCCGGAAAAGAGGGGATTGCGGCCACCATCAATCGAGGAGGCAAGGATTACCCCGTCAAGATATCATCACTGCATGTAAACTCCCACATTTTGACCGATAAAGTTGACATTAAAAAATTGCGACTGGAGTCACCTTATGGCAATCTGTCGGTCCGTGGTCGCTATGACATGAACAGGGATGAACTGGAAGGTCACATAACGGGCGATATAGATCCAGAAAAGATCGTGCAGGATTATCAACTGGGGAATTTTGATAACATTGTCCGCAGCGGCAGGGTTTCCTTTTCCGGCAGGGCTCTGTTGAGCAAGGGAAGGATCAGTTTTTCCGTCGATACGGAATTTTTTGATTTGTCTGTCAGAGGAATCGAGTGCACCGCCTTCGCAAGGTGTATTTACGACAACGGGAGGTTCTCGGTAAGCAAACTTTCCCTGCGTGCGCCCTTCGGAAAATTGACCGGAGATGTGCAATTTGACATAACGAGCTTCCAGGGTAAAGGAGAGTTCGAAATAATCGATTTTTATCCCGGCAATTTGACGGACATCTTATTCAAGGATTCATTAATTGGCGCAGAGGGGAAAGGGAAAGGGCGTATTGTTCTCTCAGCACCTGAAAAGGGAACGGTGATACTTCAGTCGGCACTCCAGATGGAGGGAGGATTCAGTCTGGTGCTGAGAGAGATGGAGGAGAGGATTACCTGGGCCGAACCCGTTGCACTCAACAACCTTTCTGTGATAACCGATATTTTTCAAAATCCCAGTATCGATGTGCGGGAACTTACCATTGCTGATGAAGAAAACGTGATCTCACTGAAGGGAAGCCTCGACATGAAAGAGAGGATTGCCGGTATCAAGGGGGATATCGACATCACGAGGGTAAAATCACTCGGCTTGAGAGGTATTTTTGCGAGGTCAGGTGCCATCAGGGGTGATTTTTCCATTTCCGGAAATCTTTCCAACCCGCTCATAGAGTCGAGTTTTTCCCTCAGAGAATTCTCATTCAGGGAGCTTCCGCCGGGAAATATTTTTTTAAAAGCTTCGGGAGTTCTGGGAGGGAGCATATCGGTTATCGCAGATTACACGTCGACTATTGGGAGCATGTTGTTTGCCGGCACTTACTTCCCCGACAAGGAACTGTACTTTACGGGAAGCCTCAAAGCTGAAAATGTTGATGTTGGGGCCTTTACTTCGGATAATTTTCTGGAAAAAGAAATACACGACTCATTGGTAAAGCGCTTTTCCATTGTATTTCCCGTTGCGGGGAATGTCTCCTTCGATGGAAATCTCCTACTCGGCAAGGATACCGTCAATGCCAGGGGAGAGTTGTCATCGGATCAACTTCGCTCTTCCAGGATGAATTTGCAGGAAGTGAGAGGGAATGTCGGGTACGATGACGGCCTGCTTACCATAAGGGATATTTCCTTCAAGGCCTTCGGGGGGGGATTTCGGGCTCGGGGGAGCGTCGGGAAAGACCAGGTAGAGTTGCTCGGCAATTTTTCCGATATCGACCCGGTTACCCTGAACAGATTGATTTCCGATGAAACAGAGTTGGTAAAAGGAGAGACTCTCGATGGGGCATTTATTTTCAAATATAGCGGCGATGAGGTAGAGTTGCTGGATTTCCACCTTTCATCCGAGCGGATATCTATCCAGGATGCAGACCTTACCGGTCTCATTTTGGATGGGACGAAGAAGGGGCATGTTCTCTCTTTTTCACTTTCCACCTCCAATAAGCTCGTGAATCTCGATTTGGATTATGACCTCGAGGTACAGAATATTGTTTGCAACATAGCTTTCGATAACTTCCCGATAAAGTTCTCGGATAAACCATATGATGAAAGGCTGGGATTCTTCGGCATCAATATTTCCGGTTCCGCAGCGGTCGGTGTGAAAAGCATCTTTGATATTTCGGAATCGCCATGGGACATTTTTTTCAAAGCCAAATCGCTGAAAATGGATTTCAAAGCCACTCCCGTTTTCTCTCGATATGAGAGGGACCTGCCTGAATATCACGTGGAGGGGCAGAAGCGTGATGGAGGTGTGGTATGGGAGATAAGGTCCGCAAAATCAGGGCAACCTCTTATCGCCCGTGTAGAGAAGAGAAAAGATGGTCTGTTTTTATCAATCGGAGGACAGGTCAGTTCCGGTTTGTTTCCCCTGGTATTGCCATCGAGCATACTTGCCGAAGTCGAATCTGATCTTTTGATTGAATTTGAAGGCCCCCTTGTTTCTTTTCCGAAAGGGGGAACGGGCAGGGCTGTGCTGAGCAATTTAAATCTCGCGTTTCCCGGGGAGAATGTTACGGGTGAAAAGATCGTTGTCCGTTTCGAGGAAGAGAAGTTCATATTTGACGGTGCGTCTCTATCAGCCAACAACAATGTGTTCTCCCTCTCGGGGAGGGTTGGGTTGAACGGTTTCGCTGACCTCCTATTAACGGGTGAGTACGATGCCGGTCTCGTCCACACAATCGTCTCGGGCGTATTCGAAAAAATAAACGGCAAGGTTGCGGGTGGAATTCAGATAAGGGGCACGTTCCCGGATGTGGAGGTGTCGGGTCAGGGGTTAGGTAAGGATTTATTCATCAAATTCGTTGGATTCAAGCACCCCCTGGAGGATGTAACAGCAGGACTGACGTTCTTCAAGGACAGGATACTGTTCGACTCGATCAGCGCCACTTTGGGGGGTGGAGAGCTCGAGGGTTCGGGTGAGGTAAACATCCGAAAGGATGTCCCGGTAAATCTTTCGTTTAACGCGGATTTCTATGGCGTCAACCTTGCATATCCGTCGGAGTTGCCCTCGAGGCTCGACGGAGCAATCGAGTTGCTGGGACCGGTAACCGGGTTGTTTTTGCGCGGAGAGATCTACGTTGACAGGGCTGTCTACACGGAGCCGATATATCCGGAGGAAATTCTCGTTGATGTGAAAAAGAACATTGAAAAGTTCAATGCCCCCGTTGGAAAAGCCTTTGCAATAAATCTGGATATAGAATGTATTTCCGACGGGACTATATTTATCAAGAATAATATTGCAGAAGCTATTGCCGGAGGAAGCTTCCGTTTGCTCGGGGACACTACCCGGCCGGTAATTATAGGCACCTTCGAAGCTATCGAGGGAGAGGTCGAGTTCAGGGGAACAGAGTATACCATCGAAAGGCTTATCGTGGATTTCGACAACCCCCTCTCCAACAACCCAAACATCGATGCCTTTTCGCGGGCAGAAAAGGGAGAGTACACTATTTTTGTGGAAGTCACGGGAAGGCTCGATGACTATCTGGTTGAGCTCTATTCTGAACCTCCTCTCTCCAAGAATGATATCGTAAGCCTCCTTTCTCTTGGCGTCACCACAGAGGAGTATGCTGAGAACGGATCGTCGGTTACAACGGCAGGTCTCGCAACCGTTGCCCTTTCTCCCCTCAAGACTCAGATAGAGGAGGGGATCAGGACGTTTACCGGCTTCGAGAGATTTTCGGTTGAGTCGAACTACTCGCCTATTACGGGCGTGGTAGAGCCTACGGTCGTAATTGGAAAAACACTGGGAGACAGTTTTTCGATCGATTTTTCCACATCCCTTGTGGGATCGGGAAGAACGAATGTTATAGGCGAATTCCGTCTCATCAAGGATCTCTATTTCAGGGGTGACTGGACGGGCGGGGGCACCGCCAGTGAGGGAGACGTGGGGGGTGAGTTACGGGTCAAGAAACGTTTTCACGGCCTCACGGAATTAGGTGAAAAACTGTTCGGCGGTGAGCGCTGGTGAGGTGGAAGAAGGTTCGACTTCTCATACCAGCTGTTTCCACATTCATGTTGTTTTTTTCCGGCCACCCTGCTCTCTCTTCTGAGAACATACTGGGTAAGAGGGCGAGAAGCATTAAATTCGCCGTAGATTCCCCCTTTGAAATTTCCTATCTGGAACTGGGAACGCTCATCGCGGTCAGGCAGGGCCAAATCATAACGGAAGAGAACCTGAGAAAATCACTGAGCGGTTTGAACTCAAAGGGTATCTTCAAGAGGATATCTGTATTTGGTGAATCCGAAGGGGATGAGGCTGATATGGTTTTTTTCCTCGAGCCATCCGTTTCGATTGCATCGATACAGGTAAAGGGGGTGAAATATTTCTCCGGGAAAGAAGTCATCGCAAAATTGAGGCTGAGGGAAGGAAAGCTGCTCACGAAAGTAGAGACGGAGGATCTGAAGAGGAGTCTGGAAAACCTCTACAGGGAGAATGGATTTTATAATACGAAGGCAGATGTCAAGGTTGCCTGCAGCATGCAAGACGGAAGAGGACAGGTTGCTATCCAGGTCGACGAAGGTGACAGGCCGATATTGAACTTTGCTGATATTCGCGGAAACGAAAACATGAGTGATGAGGAGGTGATGGAGAGGCTCGGCATTATAACTGGCCAGTCGGTAAACCTCAAAAAAATCCGGGAGAAAGTGGGCAGGCTCATAAACGCATACAAGAAACGTGGTTTTCTCCTGGTGAGAATAAGCGAGCCGGAGCTGATCAAAGGTGAAGGCGGGATCAAGCTTGCGGTCAACATTGATGAGGGAGAGCGATATGTCATCGAGTTCGTGGGCAACAGAAACTATAGCGCGGCAAAATTGAAACGTGTTTCGGGTATTTTTACCGAAACGGTAAATTATGAGGGTGGGATCATCGAGGCCCTGAAGGATAATATCAGTTCGTTCTACATAGACAAGGCATATCCCTTTGTTCGGGTGGACGTCGACTTTTCAAAAGATCAGAGGAGGATCACCGTTCGAATCGAGGAAGGGAAAAAGGGGGTTATTGATAGTATCGATTTCAGCGGCAACAAAAACGTGGGCCGGAAAGACTTGATCGATGTAATGGACACATCGGAGCGCGGCTTTTTTTCCTTTCTTACCGGCTCGGGAATTTACAGGGAGGAAACAATCAACAGTGATCTGGAGAATTTGAGGGGATACTACCAGTCGAAGGGTTTTCCAAATGCAAGGTTTTCCATAGGTGAGGTAAGAAGCATCGAGGAGGGAAAGTTAAATCTCCAGATTGACGTGCGGGAGGGAAGCCGGTATATCGTCAAAAATATCGAAATGAAAGGAGTATCTTTTTTTGCAACCCGGGAGGTCTGGCGGGTACTGAAGAACCGTCCTGAAGTTCCGATCGATTACGTGGCCGCATTTGCCGATGCCTGGAAAATTCAGAAAATGTATTTTGATGCGGGATTTCATGACTGCAAGGTAACGGTATCGTTTAAAACCGACGAAGAGGCGCTTCATATCGATATCGTCTATACGATTACCGAGGGGAACCAGTTCACCCTCGGAAATATCGTGATAACAGGAAACGTAAAAGTATCTTCAGACGTGGTTCTCAGGGAACTTCCCGTCCTGATCGGGGATGTTATCGGCGAATCTGCACTGATAGATTTTCAGCAGCGTCTTTACAGGACGGGGCTTTTCAGGAGCGTGAAGACAAGGAAAATAATGAATCGGGAGGACAAAAAGATCAATCTCCTCATGGAGATTGAGGAAGCGGACGCCCTCGTCCTGGAAGCCGGTGCCGGCTGGGGCACCGATACGGGATACAGGGGAAGCGCAGGAGCCACGCACAAGAATATCGATGGCCTGGGGCGTAAAATCAGCGGCAATCTCATTGTTTCCGAAAAGGAGAGCAAATTTACCCTGGACTTAACGGAACCCTGGTTTCTCGGTTTGAACATAGAGGGAGGGATTAATTTCACGATCCAGAACACCGAAGAAGAGAGTTTCACACTGGAAAAAATTTCTCTCGGTGGCTCTCTCACGAGAAAATTCTGGGAAAGGTCCTCAACTGCTTTTGAGATAACCTTCAACAGGGAACGGACAAAAGATGTTTCTCCGGGTGCCATAATATCTCCCGAGGACGTAAGGGATGACAGATCGATCCTCTTCAGGTCAATTTTCGTTCTCGACCAGAGAGATGACCCATTCAATCCCCGTGGCGGCACGTTTAATTCGCTCGTTGGTGAGCTGTCACCGGACGTCATCGGCTCCCAGCTGGAATATTTCAAGATTACGGCTCAATCGGTGGGGTACTTCAAGCTGAAAAAACGCATCATATTTACGCTTTCGGGAAGGGGAGGTTTTGGAGAGTCACTTGACGGGGGCGAGTTGCCAATAGATAAAAGGTTTTTTCTCGGAGGGAGAACCACGGTAAGGGGGTTTGAGGAAGAAAGGCTGGGCCCGATAGGTGTAGATGGTTCTCCTGTGGGAGGGGATTCCATGATAAACCTGAATTCCGAGGCAAGATACTATTTGACGGACAGCCTGATATTTGCCCTGTTCTTTGATGCCGGAAGCGTCTGGCTCAGAAACATCGATGCGTTCGGATTCGATTTGCGGGAAACAGCAGGTTACTCGATTAAATACGTAACGCCGGTGGGTCCCGTGTCGTTTGACCATGGATTCAAGCTTGACAAAAAAAGGGGTGAATCAAAATCTGAGATTCATTTTACGATAGGGGCGGCCTTTTGATGGAATGCAGTCAGGCGACTGCTTGAATTTCCTCTTCCCTTTTTGTGACTACCGTTCCCGCGATCCGGTCGCCGAGTCTCTGCCTGTTGGGATGCATTATGGCAAACATCCCCTCCACGATGATTGCAACCGGCACGAGAAAATAGAAGATGAAGAGGATATTTCGGAATGAGGAATCGACGAAGCCTATTTTGCGTCCATCGACATGGGAGACTTTTAGGCCCAGAATTTTCTTCCCGATGCTCTGACCGCTGAAAAGTCCGTCTCTGAAAAGAATGTAAATCATGGCGATGAAATGACCGAGCCCCCCGAGCCCATAGAAAATGGCGATGTAAACAATCATGTCGATGATGAATGCAAGAAGCCTCGTGGTCATTTCGGCAGAATGTATGGTGTCCTGCATGGCCCTATCCGATCTTGTTTATCAGTGGGTAAATATACTCGAAATAGTTGTTTGAGGTCAATACATAAAAGCGATAATTCATCGACGATGATCAAATGGACACCCGTGGTCAAAGGTTATAATTATTCTATTACGGATTGACAAAAGGCTCCCTTTCAGTGAATAAATGAGGTGATGTGAAACGCATCATGTTGCAGGCAGGGAACATGTATCTTTTCATCTTCATACTGAACTCGCTTCTCTTCTTACTGCTGATGTATGTGTATTTCAGGTATTCCCGTCTCAGGAAAACGGTAAAGGGGCACATTGGAAGGATTCACGGGAAGGATATCACGGGGCGTGAAGCTCAGGGTGAAAAAGATGCCCTCGAGGAAAGTCTGCTCAAGATTGAAAGGAATATCGACGAGATAGATGTCGTTATCGATGAGAACAGGAAGCTGAAAGAGGAAGCGGGGAAAATAACAAAAGAATTAACGGAAACGAAAGAACACCTGACGTATAAAATTTCAGAGTTACACGCTCTTTTCGAAATATTGGCCTCAATAAGCCTGCTCACCGAGAGCGGAAACCTGTACGAATCTATCCCTGAATCGATGAAGCGGTACCTCGGTATCGAGGAGGTGGCAATTTTCCTGTTTGTTGACGAGAAAGATGGGCTTGTTTCGGTGAGCTACTCAAAGGGCCTCGAGGCGATTTTCAAGGATCGTGTGATAAAGAAGAACGAAGGGATTGTGGGCAGGGTCTACAGCACGGGCGAATCCCTTTATATTCCCGACATAAAGCAGACGTCGGAACAGATTCAGATGAGAAAGCACTTAAGAGACATCCGTTCGGTTATCGCCGTTCCTCTCAAAAAAAGGGACAGGACGATTGGGGTCTTTTACATCAGTCATAAGGACGAGAATGCTTTCGATCCAGAAACTCTCGGAACGGTGAAGACGCTCGTTCGCACCATATCTATCGCCATCGAGAATACAGAGCTGTACCAGTATGCCAAGATGATGGCGGAGAGAGACTCGCTCACTTTGCTTTACAACCATGGAACGTTTCACTCCCGGCTCGATTATGAACTCGAACGGGCGGCACGGTACCGCCGTAACCTCACACTTATCATGCTCGACATAGATGCTTTCAAACTCGTGAACGACAATTTCGGCCACGTTACGGGAGACAGGATCCTGAAAATGGTTGCAGGTGTTATAAATGCCCATACACGTAAAACGGATATCGCTGCACGCTACGGGGGGGATGAGTTTGCTATTCTGCTCCCCGAAACGGACCATGACGCGGCTTTTCAAATAGCCAGGCGAATCTGTTCGGGTCTAAAAAATTTACAGGTCGACACCGGCAGGGGGGGAGACATCACCGTTACGGCCAGTTTCGGCATAGCCTCTTGCACACACGACTCATCGGATAGAAATAATATTGTTCATATTGCTGACTCCCTCATGTACACTGCGAAGAACGCGGGATACGGGGAGATTGTGACGAAAGTTATATAATCAGCGAAGATGGGTATCCCTTTGACCCAGGCCAAAAGAAATAAGCACACCTATATTTCCTCGGAAGTCCCATCAACCGAAGAGATTGATAATATCAAGAAAGCGAGAACAAGAGTGGTTCTCGTCATTAAAACGAGATGGGCCATTCTGGGGATATTGCTTCTCTATGGCTTGTATGCGACCTTTTTCTATACGCTGGAAGGACTGTCTGAACTCTCGCCAATTGAAAAAGCGGTTCCCGTTGCCGCGTTTATCATTGCCGTGGCGTATAATGCCTTTTGCCACTATTCTTACCGATGGTTCATGAATTTCCGTTACCTGAACCTGATCCAGATAATGATTGACCTCGTCTTTGTTACCATCATTGTCCATTTCAGCGGAGGGGTTGTTTCCTGGTTCTGGGTAATGTATTTCGTCCTCATCGTTGAAGCAGTATTTCTCGGGGAGAGGATTTACGATGCCTGGACGGTGGGTATCGGTGCATCGATCCTTTACGGGTGTCTCCTGGTTGCCGAGTTTTCCGGGATTATCCCTTCGGTGCAGATGCCTTTTGTCAACAATCTCCTGCAACAAAACTTCCAGTACGGGATGATCAAGTGGGCATGGGTTTCGGTGGTATGCCTGTCGGTGTCGGGGATTGGGTATTACATGATGAGGGAATTGAGAGGAGAAGAAGAGATAATGAGGAAAATGAATATCGTCGATCATCTAACCGGACTCTATAAAGGCTGGCACTTAGACATTCGTCTCAACTCCGAGATTCAAAGGGCAAAGAGGTATGGAAGAATATTTTCCCTCCTCATTCTCGATGTCGATGATTTCAAAAAGCTCAACGATACCTATGGCTACGAGGCTGGTGACATCCTCCTTGCCGGTGTTGCTGAATTGATCAAAAAAAATATCAGGAGAAGCGATTCCATCCGGAAGTATGATATAGATATCCCCTGCCGGATGGAAGGAGGGAGGTTTGCGGTTATTCTTCCGGAAGCATCATCGGTTCAGGCGGGGGTTATTGCTGAGAGACTCCGAACTGGTATCGAGTCTTGCGATTTCGAGGGGAAAAGTGCTACGGTGAGTGCCGCGATCGCTTCGTTTCCGGACCACGGCACAGATATGAATTCCCTCAAAAAAGCGGCAAGCGACGCGATGTCCCACGCCAAAAAAAAGGGGAAAAACAGGGTTATCCTGGCGAATGCTTGAATGGGATAGGGTGGGAGAAGCTGCCAAACGAACCGGTTCCTACTTTGCATTGTCAGCGTCGCCATGGTATGGAGAATATGAAGGTAGATCAGAGGTTGATCTCCTGGTGCCGGCTCTATCCCTTCGGCGGGTTTATCCCCGGTGTTTCCCATGAGGTTGAAAATAATCTGAGTGTTGCCCTGGGATATTCCGAGCTCGCAAGAAGTAATCCAATGGATGAACTAAGCTGGCTTAAATTACTTAATAATAATAGTTAAATGCACAGGCAAGATATCCCGGATAAAGAAAAAACATTCCTGTTTTGCCGGGGGACAGGAAGAGGATACACTGTTTGAAATAAAAGAGACCATACATGAAATCATAACATTTGCGGGGTACCAGCTAAGAAAGAATGGTGTCGGACTAAAAATAGGCCTTCCCGATGAGGAGCTGTTCTTGCACGGCAGGCGGAAAGATTTTGCCCTCATGTTGCTCAATGTCATGGTCAATGCCTCCGAATCGATGGCTGATGGGGTTGGGTGCCAGACTCTTGCAGTCAGCCGTGATACAGATGGTACAATAGAAATAACCGTCTCGGATGTGGGGGTGGGCGTACGAGCCGAACTATGAGAGATGATCTTCAAGGCCGGGTTTACAACGAAGGGGGAAAGTTACAGGCTCGGTCTCGGCTTGCCCGACTCACGCCAGTTAGCCAAACAATTCGGGGCGTCGATATATGTCAGTTGAGAATCTAAGAAGGGTGCGCAGTTTACAATCGCGATCCTTAAAAACCGGTGAGCAAAGACAATAGCAGGTTGGTAAACAGGACATGAGCAAACAAGACTATCCTTCCTACAGGTCGTTTGGAAAGGATGAACTTTCCCTGAGGGGACAGATGCTTTATCAGCGACTGACGAGTTGCTCCCTCTGCCCCCGGGATTGCCGCGTCAATCGATTGGAGGGTGAACTGGGTTTTTGCAGGACGGGAGAGAGCGCAATTGTATCTTCTTTTGGTCCCCATTTCGGGGAAGAGTCCCCTCTGGTTGGCAGACATGGGTCCGGAACGGTATTTTTTGCCAATTGCAACCTCGGATGTATATTCTGCCAGAATTACGACATATCCCACCTTGGTAGGGGAACCCCGGTGGACGCGTCCGAACTGGCTTCCATATTCCTGAAGATACAGAACTATGGATGTCACAATCTCAACCTGGTAACGCCCACACACGTTATTCCCCAGGTAATAAATGCTCTTGAAATCGCTCTGGAAAAAGGTTTTTCCCTTCCCGTTGTCTATAATTGCGGCGGTTATGAGTATGTTGAGTCGATCAGGGTGCTCGATGGAATCATCGATATATACATGCCCGATTTCAAGTTCATGGACGACGACATAGCCTTCAACCTGACAGGTGCCAGAGATTATTCGACACATGCCAGAGAATCGGTAAAGGAGATGCACAGGCAGGTAGGGGATCTGAAACTGAGCAGGGAAGGCATCGCATTGAAGGGACTCTTGGTAAGGCATCTTCTCCTGCCAGAATTTCTTTCCGGGACAGAAAAAGTGCTCGAATTTATATCAGATGAGATAAGCCCGAACACCTATCTTAACCTTATGGATCAATATTATCCCTGTTACCTTGCGAGAAGCCATGAAAATTTGTCGAGGCGCATAACCCCCGAAGAATGGAGAAGGGCTGTTGGCCTCGCCAGAAGTTTGGGCCTTGCAAGACTAGACGGGGAAGTGTGAAAAAGGCCAGCCTCTTTTCTCACAGCGGAAAATTCACTGTTGATTTTAATTTTTATTCGTTTAATATAGTAAAAAAAATATGAGGACTGGCATGGCAGATCTCATTCGCCTGGATGAAATTGTGAAGAAGCTGAAGGAGAAGAAGAGGAGAGAAGGTGAGTTCAGGTATGTATATAGAAAGTCCGCCCTCGAAATGACCGAAGTTGAGAAGGGTGAGCTAATAGATGACATAGACGAGATTACCACCTGCCTCATAGAGGAAGTGGAGGAACTGAAGAAAAAAATGATTGACATGGAAAAACTCAACACCGCGTATATCGACCTGATGAGAAAACTTGTCGAGCTGATCGTGATATCGGACGAGAAAGAGAGCGACCGGGTCCTCGTCCAGATACGCGAGTGGATAGCAGAGGAGAAGAGGAAGTCAGAAAATTAAAAAGTCCCCCCGCCCACATTCCAGCTAAAAACCAGAATGTTTGGCCAAAGACACAAGCAAGATTTGTTTATCCGGAAGCTGTTTCAAGAATTTGGTGCCGAAGGCGGGACTCGAACCCGCACGGGGACAATTCCCCACCAGACCCTGAATCTGGCGTGTCTGCCAGTTCCACCACTTCGGCACAATTAAACCCGGATTATCTATAATAATAGCATGACCATCATTGTCAATTTGTTTGTTTTGATACGAGGGGAGACTTTTTAACTGATGGCGGTGGATTTGGACCAGAGAAAAGAAAACATCCATTAAAGACAGGTTTGCAGACGCTGAGGATCGAATGAGGAGAAGCAGAAAAAAAAGAAGTGGCAGGCGGGCGGCGAGGGAAAGAATGAAGAGGGGGATTTTTCAGGCCTTGAAACGGGTTGAAGGAAAAACCCTTGCAGTGAAAGAACTCTCAGAAATTATGGGCGACGACCATTTGACGCCGGAAATAATCGGGTCCCTTGTTGCTGAGCTGATAGATGAAGGGAAGGTGAGGCGTGCGGGAAAGGGGAGGCTTGCAGCAGTGTCGCCTTCCGTGCGTTTCGAGGGGAGGTTACAGATGCACCCTTCCGGTTTTGGTTTCGTGACCGTTGACGGTCTCGACAAAGATGTCTTTATCCCGAAAGGGAAGATTGGCAATGCCTTTCACAATGACCTCGTGGAAGTGAAGGTGGACAGGGCCCGCATGGCCACGCGGGTTTCAGGGCGGATAACAGAGGTAATAGAGAGGGGAATGAAAAAGGTCGTAGGCAGGTATTCTCGCGGCAGGGGCGGGCCGGTACTGAAGGTTGAGGACAAGAAGTTCTCCTACCACTTCGATGTTTTTTCCACCTCCGTAAAGGGTGTCAGGGAAGGAGACGTGGTTGAAGGGGTGATTGAGGGAAAGGCCAAACGGGGTCACAAAAGGGGTGTCAGGGTCGTGAGGAAAATCGGACAGGTTCCCGATGTAGAAGCGATTACCCTGTCGACTATACATCTTTACGGGATGGAAAGGGATTTTGACAGCAAGGCGCTGCGGCAAACCTCATCCCTCCCTGCCCGTGTTCGCTCAAAAACGCGTGGAAGAGTCGACCTCACCGGTTGCCCCTTTGTAACGATCGACGGCATTACCGCCCGCGATTTCGACGATGCCGTGTGTCTGGTAAAGGATGGCGAGAATTTCCGGCTTCTTGTTTCGATCGCAGATGTGAGCGAATACGTCAAGTATGATACACCCCTTGACAGGGAAGCAATGAACCGGGGGGTGAGCGTCTACTTTCCCGACAGGGTTATACCGATGCTGCCCGAGAGATTGAGCTCAGACTTGTGCAGTCTCAGGGAAAAGGTCAACAGGCTGACAGTGACCGTTGATGCTCGAATAAACAGGCAGGGAGAAGTCGTGGCCGTTGATTTTTATCCCTCGGTAATCCGGAGCAGGAAAAGACTCACCTATGAATACGTGCAGAGCTTTCTGGACAACACGGAAGGAACCCACCTTCACGATGAACTCGGGGAGATGCTCGTTATGATGAAGGGGCTCGCAGAGGTGCTATACAGAAAACGGGTCAGGGAGGGCTCACTGGATTTCGATCTTCCCGAATCCCAGGTGCTCATTTCCCTTGTCGGGGACATCGAAAAGGTAGTGGAGGAAGAGCGTCTTTTTTCGCACAGGATAATAGAGGAATTTATGCTTCTTGCAAATGTGCTGGTTGCAGAGTACCTTGACGGGAAAAATTTGAAGATCCTCTACAGGGTGCATGAGCGCCCCGATCCCGTCAAGATGAAACAGTTTTTTAAATTTTCTTCAAATTTCGACAGAGATCTCTCAATCCAAATGACCGTAAATGATGCTTCCATCCAGAAAATGCTCGATTATGTAAGAGATAAAACATACGGGAAGATATTTAACCGTGTTTTGCTGAGAAGCTTTAAGCTGGCACGATATTCGCCGGTGAACCAGGGGCACTTCGGTCTTGGGTTCGAAAAATACACCCACTTTACATCCCCTATCAGAAGGTATCCGGACCTTATGGTCCACCGCGTCCTGAAGTATGCACTCGGGGAAACGTCATGCGAAGATTACCCTGCCAGCATCGCGGGAAATCTTGATCAGATTGCCGATTTCCTGTCAAAAAGGGAGAAGGAATCGGAACAGGCGGAAAGAGACGTGATCGATAAATTGAAGGCTCTTTATATGGTCGGTCGAGTGGGGGAGCGGTTTAACGGGTTGATCACTTCGGTGCACCCCTTCGGGTTTTTTATCGATTTAGAAGATGTTTTTGTCGAAGGGCTCGTTCATATCGGCGATCTGCCGGATGATATATATTTCATGGATGGGGCAGGGTTCTCGCTCAAAGGACGATATTTCGGAAAAACTTTTTCAGTGGGAAACAGGGTGACCATCGTGGTAAAAGAGAGTGATCCTCTCAAAGGGAGGGTCGATTTCCTTTTGGTTGAAAAAGGTGTTCAAAAAAAATAAAATGAGACGAAAATAGGATGAATTTCGGGGGAAAAATGAAAGCCAAAATTCTCATAGCAGAGGATAGCTTAACGATACAAAGAGTATTTGAACTCGCTTTTCTTCGGAGCGGATACCAGGTTACCTACATCGATAGGGGAGAAGACTTGAAAGGCATGGCCCGTGAGCTGAATCCGGAACTCATCATCTGTGACCTGACCCTTCCTGATGTTGATGGGTACGAGGCGGTGTCGGAACTAAAGAAGGAACAGAGCCTGTCATCGATACCGATTATTCTCCTGGCCGGCTCGATCGAGCCCTTCGATGAGGATCTTTTCCGGAGTTCCGGTGCCGATGGGGTTATTTTCAAGCCCTTCGATTCTCAGGAACTACTCGACAAAGTGGGGGAGCTGTTGAGGGATAAAGTGGAGGCTGCAGAAGAGGAAAAAACAGAAAGACGGGAAGCCGTCGAGGAAGGGTGGGATTTTTCTGACGTGTTTGAAGAGGTGGAGCTCGATGGTGCAGGCGTGGAAAAGAGCCCATCGGAGGAGCCCTTTGTCACCGAACTGATTACCGAATCTGATTTGCCCGATGTGGAGAGCTTTGAGGACTATGACATCGGAGAGGATGAGCTGGGAAAAGAAGAATTCTTTGAGGAAAAGCCGTTGGATGAAGTGAGGGCCGCCGGGGATGAGGAAGAAAGGGATGAAGAGGCCCGGGAATATGAATTCGATGAAGTCATGGGTGGTCTGGAGATGGAGGTGCAGCAGGAACTCAGCGGTGAAGGAGAGGTTGTTATGGAGGCCGGGGAAGAAAGAATGGCCCCGGTTGAAGACTTTGCTGATCTCAGCGATGCTGACCCATACGTGCGGGAAGCTGCTGAAAATGATGATGGAGAGAAACCCCTTCCCGAACCTGTCTCTCCGGGTGGGGAGGAAGAGGAAGTGACGAAGATGGATGAAGAGGACAAGATGATGGAAGAAATTGTTCGAGACGTGGACGAGTTTCCAATTTCATCTGGCTATGATCTCGAAGCACACGGGATTTTAAAGAAAGCAGCCCCACAGAAGGCAGAACCGATCGGTTCCCGTGAAAAATATGAGGAGAAATTGAGAGAAGCGTTTTCCTCGGACGAGTTCAGCGGCGAACTCAAGAATCTCGTTTCCGGCACCACGGAAAAAATTCTCTGGGAAGTGCTCCCCGAGATCATGGAAAACCTGAAGAGCGAAATAATCTCTGTGATCAAAGAGGTTTCAGCATCCGTCGTTCCGGAAGTGGCCGGCCAAATAATCCAGGAAGAGATAAAGCGAATCAGGGAAGAAATCGAGCACACAGATTAAAATCTTTGCGCCTGATTAAATCCAGCAAAACGAAGAGGTGTTAGCGGCGATGGCAAATTCCGCATTCGAGAAAGTTTACGACCCTGCTGCCGTGGAAGAGAAATGGGGGAAGTTCTGGTTGGCCGAGGAGCTGTTCAGGGCCAGGGTCGATTCAGAAAAAAGTGCTTTCTCAATCGTCATTCCTCCGCCGAATGTTACCGGCTCACTTCATATGGGCCATGCCCTCAACGTCACGCTGCAGGATATACTCGTGAGATATAAGAATATGAAGGGTTTCAACACGCTCTGGCTTCCCGGTACCGACCACGCGGGGATTGCCACCCAGAACGTTGTCGAGAAGCTGCTGGCAGATGAGGGATTGGATAGGGAGACGATGGGGAGGGAAAAGTTCCTTGAGAGAGTGTGGCAGTGGAAGGAGCAAAGCGGCGACACCATCACCAACCAGCTGAAGCGCCTCGGGGCCTCCTGTGACTGGTCGAGAGAGCGATTCACGATGGATCAGGGATTATCACGTGCCGTGAGGCACGCTTTCGTGCTGCTCTTTAAAAAGGGACTCATATACCGGTCCAATTACATGACGAGCTGGTGTCCACGATGTCATACAGCTCTGTCGGACCTTGAAGTGGATTTCAAGACGGTGCACGGAAAGCTCTATTACATAAGGTATCCGGGAGAACAGGGGGCAGATGTGCTCGTTGCCACGACGAGGCCGGAAACGATGCTCGGAGACACGGCAGTTGCTGTCAATCCTTCTGACGAGAGGTTTGCAGGATGGGATGGAAAGAAGGTAAGTCTTCCCCTGACGGGAAGAACAATCCCCATCATCTCGGATAAGATGGTAGATCCTGAATTCGGAACGGGGGCAGTTAAAATTACCCCCGCTCATGATTTTAACGATTTTGAGGTTGCCAGAATTCATAACCTTCCATTTGTCAAGGTGATCAACGAAAATGGCAGCATGTCAGAGGATGCGGGCGAAAGTTACAGAGGGCTCGACAGAATAGAGTGCAGAAAGGCCGTCATAAAAGACCTCGAGGCGAGAGGGCTTCTTGACAGGGTAGAAGATTACACGCACAACGTGGGATGCTGTTATCGTTGCGAGACTGTCGTTGAACCCACGGTGAGCCTGCAATGGTTTGTGCGGGTGGCTCCTCTTGCCGAAAGGGCGATTGATGCAGTGAAGAGAGACCGGACCTCCATCATCCCGGAGATGTGGGAGAAGACATATTTCGAATGGATGTACAACATAAAAGACTGGTGTATATCCCGGCAGATTTGGTGGGGCCACAGAATTCCCGCATGGCATTGCCAAGAGTGCGGGGCAGTCACGGTGGAGCTTGAGGATCCTGAGAGGTGCGGGCAGTGCAAAAGTATGCGTTTGACCCAGGAGGAGGACGTTCTCGATACCTGGTTCAGTTCTGCCCTCTGGCCCTTTTCGACCCTCGGATGGCCCGACAGGACGAGGGAACTGGAAGTTTACTATCCCACGAGCGTTCTCGTGACGGCTTTTGACATCCTCTTTTTCTGGGTTGCCAGGATGATGATGATGGGCCTCGAGTTCATGGATGATGTTCCCTTCAGGCATGTGTTCATCCACGCCCTCGTGAGGGACGTCGAGGGGTACAAGATGAGCAAGACGCGGGGTAACGTGATCGACCCTCTTGAAGTCATGGAAAAGTATGGAACCGATGCCTTCAGGTTTACGCTAACGGCTCTCGCAGCACAGGGAAGGGATATCAAGATGTCGGAGGAGCGGATCGAAGGGTATCGTAATTTTATCAATAAGTTGTGGAATACGGCACGCTTTATTCACTTGAACCTCGGTGGGTTCAAGGGAGGGGAGCCGGAACCTGATTGCGTTGAAGACCTCTGGATCTTGAGTCGTCTGGGCAAGACGGCTCGAGGGGTGACGGAAGCTTTCGACGAATACAGATTCAATGAGGCGGCGGGTTTGATCTATCAGTTCCTTTGGCATGAATACTGTGACTGGTACGTAGAGATATCCAAACCGTACCTCACCGGGGATATGGGCGACCGGGAAAGGGAGAGAAAGCAGAAAATCCTCGTCTTTGTTTTCGAGACAGTATTGAAGCTCGCTCATCCGATAATTCCATTCGTTACGGAGGAGATCTGGCACTCCCTGCCGGGCGAAAGGGGCAGCCTGCTCCTGGAAAAGTTTCCGGAATTCGATGAAAGTACCGCTGATGAGGAGTCAGAGGCGGAAATAAACTACCTGATTTCTCTCATACGGGCCGTTCGACATCTTCGGAGAGAACTGAACATCCCTCCGGGATACTTTGCCAAGGTGAGGTTACGAGGGGGCATGCTCGAGAAGGTTAAAAAAATGGAGACAGTCGTTAAACGCCTGGCAAGGCTTGAAAGTATAGATTATCTGCCTGACGGTGCTGTCGTGAGAAACGAGGCCTCATCGGTTGCAGAGGATACAGACATCTTTCTTCCCATCAAGGGGGTACTTGATTTCAAGGCAGAGAGGGAAAGGATTGAGAAAGCCATCGCAAAGCTTATGAGGGAGAGGAAAGGACTCGTTGATAAACTGTCAAACAGTGAGTTCGTCATGAAAGCACCGGAGGGGCTCGTCAATACGACCAGGGCAAGAGAAGAAGAGATCGGCAGAAAACTCGAACGCCTCAACATCAACCTCCAGCTTTTTACGGAGTAGCGTGTATCCGTTTAACCTGAGAAAAATTGTCGAAGCGGCCCTGAACGAGGATCTCGTCTTTCATGACCCCGTCGCTTCGTCCCTCGAGAAGAGCAGGGTCGAGTGCGCCATGCTCGCAAAAGGGGATCTGGTGTTCTGCGGCAAGGACATCGTGATGCAGGTATTTCACACCTTGGATGGTGACATCACCCTGGAGTTTTATTACGAAGATGGTGATGTGGTAGCTTCCGGAAGCAGGCTTGGCGTCGTGAAAGGATTTTCCGGCGGGATCTTGAGGGGTGAGCGAGTAGCGCTGAACTTTACCCAGCGCCTATCGGGAATTGCAACGATCACCAGAAAGTTTGTTGAAAAAATAGAGGGAACGGGTGTCAAGATCTGCGATACCAGAAAAACGACCCCCCTGCTCAGGTATCTCGAAAAGTATGCGGTAAGGTGCGGTGGAGGCGTAAATCACCGCTTTTCCTTATCCGACGGGGTTTTAATCAAGGACAACGCAATAAAGGTTTTCGGGTCGATAAATGAGGCAGTTTCGAGAGTGAAGGAGAAAACGCACCACCTGTTGAAAATCCAGGTAGAGGTGGAAAATCTCGATGAACTCCGGGAGGCCCTAAAAAGCGGTGTCGATGCCGTATTGCTCGACAATATGTCCCGCGAAGAGGTTACGAAGGCGGTATCCCTGGCCAAGGGGAAGGTAATCCTCGAGGTGTCAGGGAATATTACTCTCGAAAACGTGAGGGCATACGCCGAGACGGGAGTGGATATCATATCATCAGGGGCTCTGACTCATTCTGCCCCCTCGGTAGATATCTCACTCGAAGTTTGCAAATGAAAAGAAAAATTTTCTGCCTCATCACAATCTGCATCATTCTCTCTTTCCATTTTGATTACGCACATTGCCGCTACGTACTGGTAGATAGAAGCCTCGCATTTGTCGGGGAAATGGTGATCCTCGAGTCGGACCTAGAGAAATACGCCTGCTATGTTGCCCTGAGAAGTGAAAAACCGGCGGAAAGTTTTCGGGAACGGGACCTGCTTGTGAAAATGATCGACGAAATCGTGCTCGTCCAGGAGGCAACGAAGATGGGGATTGCAGAGGACAGGGCAGATGGCGTGAACGAACAAAATGAAAAATTAAAGATGATGATCGATACGCAAAGCAGATGGTGTAAGTCCGTCACTTTAGACGAAAGGTACATTGCAGACATGGCATACAATGAAAGTGTGGTAGAGAAGTTCATCAAGACCAGGATCGAGGTTTTCATAAGGATTGCAGAAAAGGATGTGTACCAGTATTACCTCGCCAAACATGGCGGGGACGAAGAGGGTTATAATGATGATGTAAAGGACAGAATCAGAGAGGAATTAAAAACGATGCTCGTGAACAAAGAGCTTTCAGATTACCTGAATAGGATCAAAAAAAGGATAGAAATTGTCATCCCCGAGGAGTGAGTCTTGGAGGGCCACTTTGAATTAAAAGTTGTTGACTTATTTTCCTCTGCCCACAGCTTGAGAGGGTATGAGGGCAATTGCGAGAGGATTCACGGTCATAACTGGAAGGTGGAAGTCGTTGTTTCCTCTTCGAAGGTCGATGAACGGGGCCTGTGTATCGATTTTCGTGACCTGAAGAGATTTCTCAAGGATGTCCTGGGCGGCTTGGACCATAAAAACCTGAATGAAGTGGAGCCGTTTAACAGGGTAAATCCGTCTTCTGAAAATCTTGCCGCGTTTATTTTTGCAGAGCTGAAAAAAATGATACCCGATGATGTGTCTTTGAAAAGGGTAACCGTTTGGGAATCGGAATCTGCAAGCGCTTCCTACATTGCAGATTGAGAACGACTCAGGCGGACTGTCTGCTCTTGCCTCAGGCTATTTCTTTGTTCAAATCTTCGACAATGGCCTGTAGATCTATGTTGTGGACTTTTGCACCGTCTTCGAGGTTTTCATATTCCTTCAGGTGGCACGTGGCGCAATCGATGCCGTATCGATCGAAGATTTTCAGGGTCTGGGGATATGTCCGTATGATCTCCTCGATTTTCATGTCCTTCGTAATCATCGTCGCCTCCTGCTTACCATCATAACATTGTTTCGGGTTTCTTTTTGCCGCATCAAACAAGATCGATAAAACGTATCTCCGGCAGTTCATCAATTTCGCCAATCTTCAAGGAAAACTCAAAAAATTTATGAAGCCCTTTCATCTCCAGGTCGAGGTCGTAGGATAGGTTCGTCCAGTAATCGTTTAAAAAGCCCCACGGCAAATCGTTCTTTGTGAGCATTTTTTCGTTCCTGTTGCGGATGAGGTTGGCCGAGATTTTCTTGGCATCGAGGAGTTTTCTGGAAAAATTTTTTACCATGCTTTTTCTCATCTGGTAAGATTTGCCGTTTACTATCCAGAGGGCAAACACAAAAGGAAGGCCGGTGTTTTCCCTCCATATCGCCCCAAGATCGTACTGGTAGGGGTTTTTCATTGGAGTTTTATTGATGGATTCCCGTATGGCATCGTCTCCAATCAAAAGGTAGGGCGTTTTTTTCTTGGTCGCTTCGTTAAACGTGGTATCTGCGGTAATTATCTCCGCACGGGTCCCGAAGAACTCCTGGAAAATTATCTTGAGGAGGGTTACCGACGTCTCTGAGGCTGGTGTTACCGATACAGAAAAATCGCTATTCTCCTCTATTTTGAAGGGGGAAAACAGGATTACGCTTTTCACTCTTTTCCTCGAAGAGACAGAAATATCAGGTACGAGATAATACTGCCGGTAGTTTCTCGCATATTCGATTGAGGAACTCGGACTCAGGTCGAGCAGGTCCTGCCGTAGCATTTCATTAAGGTCGCTGGGATGCCCGTTGATAAACTCGATATTTCTGTTGTCGAAGTAGCGTCTGAGGGCCGTAAAGAGAGGAAAGAGATTGAGGTAAGGAATTTCACCTACTTTAAGCTTTTCTGACACCCTGTAGCGCTCCTGTTCGGGTTTTCGAGCTGTTCTCTTTTTCCCCGATTGTTTCGACTTCCGTGTCCGGACATGCAATCGAAGATAAACATCTCTCATCAGGGGAGACTTGCCGAGGGAAAGGCGAAAGGGGTCCCGTCCGCTGCAACTCGTCCATTTTGCTCTTTCCTGTTTTTTGTTATCTTTCCACGGGCTGAGTCCCGGAGATAATTTTCCCGATGCGAATAAAAGTATATAATAATAAAACCGCCAGTTGGGGGAAAAATCAACGGGGAGAATGGTTATTTGGACGCGCTTGAATTGATGCAGGCAAGAAAGGTCTACCGCCAGAAAAACAGAGTATGCGTGCTGACCGGAGCGGGAGTGTCTTCGGAGTCGGGGGTTCCTACATTCCGGGGAGAAGATGGTCTCTGGAGAAACTATAATCCCATGGAACTGGCGACGTTCGAGGCTTTCAAGAGAGATCCTCTCCTGGTCTGGGAGTGGTATCAGTGGAGGCGCCAGCTGATAAGAAAGTGCGAGCCGAATCCGTCTCATCGCGCGATCTTCCAGATGGAAAATGATAAGGAGCACTTTCTCCTCATCACGCAGAATGTAGACGGACTTCACAAAAGGGCAGGGTCGAGCAAAGTTGTAGAAATTCATGGAAATATCTGGGATGTGAAATGTATCACCTGTGATCATGTTTTCACGATGGATCACGACTTTGAAAATCTTCCCCCGGTCTGCGATGATTGCGGCAGTTTCCTGCGGCCAAACGTTGTCTGGTTTGGTGAAACCATTCCGCGGGAGTCACTCGAAAAATCCATGGATGCTCTGTCCTCGTGCGACCTCCTCATCGTTGCGGGAACATCGGGTTATGTTCAGCCGGCTGCCTCCTTTGCCCAGATTGCCTTGAGGAACAGAGCGACGGTAATCGAAGTCAACATAGAAAAGACTCCGAATGCTGCCCTGGTCGATCATTTCTTTGTCGGAAAATCTGGAGAGATACTCCCCTCCCTGATAGCAGAGCAATGACAGAAAAGTATATAGCCGATGCAACACTCGGGAGGCTGGCAAGGTGGCTCAGGCTCCTCGGTGTCGATGTAGAATCGTTCGGAGAGGGGGACTTTCAGGCGTTTGTCGAGAGAGCCCGGTTGACGACACGGAAGATAGTAACGAGACGGAGAGTCAAATTGCCCCAATCAGCGGTCGTCATTCTTCCGGACAGGATCGAGGAGCAGGTGAAATCATTTTTTCTCTCCGAAAAACTCGAATACGAAGAGGAAAAGTTCTTTTCCCGTTGCTCGCTGTGTAACAGAACCCTTGAGAAGATCGGGAGGGACGCTGCAGCTTCGCGGGGCGTTCCCGAGTATGTGCTTTCCACGCAAGAGGACTTTTTAACGTGTAATGGGTGCGGACGTGTGTATTGGCCGGGCTCCCACAGGGAACGCTTTACAGAAATTTTGAAGTCCCTGAATCTATCGGCCAGAAAAGAGCCAGATGATAAGGATAATCGGCGGGAACTTTAGGGGAAGGAAAATCAAGGTTCCCGGGGGAACCCAGGTGAGACCGACCTCAGACCGGGTGAGGGAGGCCATTTTTTCCATGATAGAAAAGAGGGTTCCCGGGGCAAGGGTTTTGGATCTCTTTGCCGGGACCGGCTCACTCGGGATAGAGGCGGTTTCCCGGGGCGCGGCTCATTGCGTGTTTGTGGAAAAATCACGGAGGATAGCATCGGTACTGCACGATAACCTCTCCGTGCTGGGTGTTGAAAGCGCATTTTTCGAGGTTGTCATATCAGATGCTTTCCATTATCTTAATAGGGCATCTAAAATGGGAATCGAGTTCGATATAATCTTCATTGATCCACCATACAAGAGCGGGATTGGAGCAAAACTGCTGGATACGTTTGCGTTGTTTCCCATAGTTGCAGATCACGGGTTGATTCTGTATGAGTTCAAGAGGGGAGAAGATGTCAGAGTTCCCCGGGGTTTTCACCGGGAGAGGCAAAAAAACTACGGCGATACGTCGATCATGACGTGCATCAGAAAAGAGGGATAGAAATGGACAATATCGGCATATACCCGGGGACATTCGATCCCCCGACCAACGGTCATTTTGATCTCATAGAGAGAAGCTCTAAAATATTCGGTAAGGTCATCGTGGCGGTTGCAACGAATCCGAGCAAAAAAACCCTTATAACGATAAAGAAGCGGGTATCCCTGCTCAAGGAGATGGTGAAGCACCTGGAAAATGTCGAGGTATCCTCTTTTTCTGGTCTTCTCGTCGATTATGCCCGTTCTGTCGGCGCCACCGTTATCGTCCGGGGACTCCGTGCGGTCTCGGACTTCGAGTATGAGTTTCAGATGGCCCACATGAACAAGAAGCTCTATCCCGATCTGGACACGGTATTCATGATGACCGGAGAGAAATATTTTTACGTGAGCTCGAACATCATCAAAGAGATCGTTAGCCTGGGAGGGGATGTCAAGGACCTGGTCCACGAGTGTGTTGAAACTGAGCTCAAAAAAATTTACCGGATAAAATGATAACCGCCTATCATAGACCGATACTCTGGAGAAAGGAGTCAAATGTATGAAGCTGGCGAAAAGACTTGCGATGGTGAAGCCATCCCCGACTCTGGCTATAACGGCAAAAGCAAAAGCGATGAGAGCCGAAGGTGTGGATGTGATCGGTTTTGGCGCAGGAGAGCCCGATTTTGATACGCCTGCTCACATAAAAGACGCCGCGAAAGACGCTCTCGATAGAGGCATGACGAAGTATGCTCCCGTCCCCGGGACCGATGATCTCCGTGATGCCATTGCTGAAAAACTGAGGGCCGATAACGGGCTCGAGTATGGGAGGGAAAATATAATAGTCTCCTGCGGAGCGAAGCATTCCATATACAATATCGCTCAGGCCCTCTTTGAAGACGGAGATGAGGTCGTCATTCCCGCCCCCTACTGGGTATCCTATCCACCCATAGCCTATCTGGCGGGAGCGACTCCCGTGATCGTAGACACCGATGATTCATCCGAATTCAAGATTACCCCCGGTCAACTGAGAAGCGCCATCAATGAACGCACAAAGGCCTTCGTGCTGAACAGCCCTTCGAATCCGACGGGCACTGCCTACACGGAAGCCGAGCTCAGGGCTCTTGCCGAGGTTATCGTCGAAAAAGACATATACGTCATATCAGATGAGATCTACGAGAAGATCGTGTACGACGGGTTTGTGTTTACCAGTATCGGTTCCCTCGGCGATGAGATATTCAACAAGACGATCGTGGTAAACGGCCTGTCGAAAACATACTCCATGACCGGCTGGCGAATAGGGTATACGGCAGGACCGATCGAACTTGTGAAGGCAATGACGGCGATCCAGTCCCAGTCGACCTCAAATCCCACATCTTTCTGTTTGGATGCGTCCACCACGGCATTAACGGGTCCGCAGGAAGTTGTCCACATGATGCTCGCTGAGTTTGACAGGAGGAGGAGGTACATCGTTGATCGCTTGAACTCGATCCAGGGAGTTTCCTGTATTTTGCCGAAGGGAGCTTTCTACGTTTTTCCCAACTTTTCGGGAATATACGGAAAAAGCGCGAACGGTAGGGTTATTGAAAATTCTACCGACTTTGGTTCTTACCTGCTTGAGTCGGTCAAAGTGGCCGTTATTCCCGGCATTGGATTCGGAAACGATAATTGTGCCCGGCTTTCCTACGCTACGTCCATGGAAAACATCGAACGTGGCCTGGACAGGATAGAGGAGGCCTGCCGAAGGCTTTCCTGAGGGCCGCTTTAACCTTCAGGGGCATTGTACAGCCCCTGTGGATAGATGCTATTGCCTCTCATGCTTTCCGGGAGGCGCGCGGTTCCGGTTTGTAGCCTGTCTTTTTGAACCGAAAATAGTCCCTGATAATTCCTTCGTGATCAAAAGCCAGGGGGAGGGGAAGGTTTTCCTCCGTATATATCCCCGCTTCCTGTGCATCATCTCCGGCTTTGATAATTCCCGACCCTTTTCCAACGTAAACGACTGAAAGTGTATGAAACCGGGGGTCTCGACCCGGCATTGAATAAACACCCAGAAGGTCGGTGAGACTCACGTCAAGACCGGTTTCCTCTGCTGCTTCCCTGAGCGCTGCCTCCTCCGCCGTTTCGCCTGTTTCGATGAACCCACCCGGGATTGCCCATCCATGGGGAGGATTTTTTCTCTTTACGAGGATAATTCCGCGATCCATCTCTATGATCACATCTGCGGCAGGAAAGGGATTCCTCTGCGAAGTGTTTTCTTTCATGAACTTGATGCTCCTCTGCGGTTTCAAAAATATGGTATAAGAAACATAATACTATCACAAAAGCCATACCAAGGAGAGTCGCGAACATGAAGGCTGTTGTCATGGCAGGAGGTTTCGGAACCCGGTTGCGCCCTCTCACGGAGAACGTTCCCAAACCGATGGTCCCCGTGGCGAACCTGCCCATGATGGAGCATGTTATTAGTCTGCTGAAAAAGAGCGGCATTACCGACCTTATTGTGCTGCTGTTTTTTCAGCCTGAAAAAATTACCGGTTATTTCCAGGATGGATCGAGTTTCGGGGTCGGCATCGAGTACGTGACCCCCGAAGCTGACTACGGAACCGCCGGTGCAGTCAAACAGGCCGCTCATCTGCTCGATGACGATGAGAACTTTGTCGTCATCAGTGCCGATATCATTACCGACATAGATATTTCAAGCGCCGTTGCATTTCACCGGGAAAAAAAATCTCTTGCCACGATAGTTCTGACAAGGGTTGAAAACCCCCTCGAATACGGTATCGTCATCATCAATGAAAACGGGGGGGTGGTGAAATTTCTCGAGAAGCCATCGTGGGGGGAAGTGTTCAGCGACACGATAAACACGGGGATATACATTCTCAACAGAAAAGTGCTCGACCATATTCCGGTGAGAGAGGAATTTGATTTCAGCAAACAGCTGTTTCCGAATATCCTGTCATCCAGCCTGCCGCTCTTCGGTCATGTTTCCGGGGGCTACTGGAAGGACGTGGGAAACCTCGATGAGTACATGAATGTACACAAGGACATATTTACAAAACAGGTCGTCATTGATTTTCCCGGGAAAGAGATTAAGAAAGGGGTGTTCGTCGGAAAGGGGACGAGGATAGACTTTACCGCCAATATCGAGAATTCGGTTATCGGAAGAAATGTGAGGATAGGACAGAACGTTTCCGTTATCGATTCCGTATTGGGTGATGCCTGCAGGGTGGAGGATGACTCGGTCGTCAACTCATCCGTTGTATGGGATGATGTCGCCTTGGGAAGAGGGGTAAAAATAACCAGTGCAACCATCGGCAACGAGGCCGTTATCGGCTCGGGGGCTACTATCAGTGACAGGGCTGTTATCTCCAGGGG
Source organism: Deltaproteobacteria bacterium (assembly GCA_011773515.1). Classification (NCBI taxonomy): domain Bacteria; kingdom Pseudomonadati; phylum Myxococcota; class Myxococcia; species Deltaproteobacteria bacterium. The sequence continues at coordinate 55,877 of WVXK01000023.1, read as the reverse complement.
CTGCACCATAGGGAGAAATGCGCTGGTGAGAGAAAAGGTTAAAATTTATCCGGGCAAAACGGTGGAGGACGGCTCCGTAGTTTCTTCCAGCCTCATATGGGGCGAAAAATGGGGAAGGTCCATATTCGGCGCCTTTGGCATCTACGGACTTGCCAATTTTGAAATTTCCCCCGAGTTTGCGGCAAAAGTTGGCGCCTCGTTTGCGGCGTCATTTGGAAGGGAAGTGACGATCTCAACGAGCAGGGACTCTCACAAAGTTTCCCGGATGATAAATAGAGCGATCATGACGGGCGCGCTTTCCGTGGGGTGCAATATCAACGACTATGGCGTAACACCCCTTCCCGTCGTGCGTTACATAACCAGGAGCAACAAAGAGGAGTTCGGCGGCATACACACCAGGCGTTCCCCTTACAATCCGGCATTTGTGGACATAAAGTTCTTTGACGAGAATGGCCTCGATCAGAAGACGGCTGTGGAGAGGAACATCGAGCGGCTCTTCTTCAGGGAGGATTTTCCCCGGGCCGATATGGAAAATACAGGCGAAATATCATTTCCCGGCGGATCGATAGATTTTTACATCAGCGGGTTTCTGCGCTCAATTGACCAGGATGCGATTCAGGGAGGAAACTTTACGATCGTCATTGACTATTCCTACGGCGCTTCCTCTCTCATCTTTCCCCGTATCCTTGGCAAGATGGGTGTTGAAACGGTTGTTTTAAACGCCATACTCGACAGCGAAAAGCTCACGAGGTCAAAGGGTGAGTTCGACAGGGCGCTCCAAAATCTCGGGAGAATAGTCCGATCCCTCGATGCTGACCTGGGGTTCCTTCTCGATGCGGGGGGGGAAAAGATATTTATCTGTGACGAAAAAGGTGAAATTGTCGATGATATGACAGCGCTCCTGGTCTACGCATACCTCAGTGCTTCGCAGAATCCGGGAACGTCTATCGCAGTACCGGTCACCGCTTCGAGGAATGTCGAGATCGTGGCAAACAGGTTCAAAGTTGATGTCAAGAGGGGGGGAGCAATGCCCCGCTCCCTGATGGAGCTGGCGAGGCAGGAAAAGTATGCTCTCGTTGCTGACAACGAGGGCGGCCTTATTTTTCCCTCCTTCCATCCCGCCTTTGACGGCATGTTCAGCATGGCGAAGCTCCTCGAATTTCTCGCGAAGGAGAAGGTGACCCTCTCAGAAGTTGAGAAAGAGCTGCCTGCTACCCACTTGAGGGGCAGAAATGTCCCGGTGTCGTGGGAAAAGAAAGGTTGGGTGATGAGGAAGCTCGTTGAGCTCTCAGAGGGAAAAGATGCGGAGCTTATAGACGGCGTTAAAGTTTACAAAGACGATGGTGATTGGGTCCTGATCATCCCGAGCCAGGACGAGGCCTACTTCAGGATATATGCCGAGTCCGAAAGCGAAAAAAAGGTCAGCACCCTGCTATCGGAATACTCGCGCATCATAGAACAGTGGAAGGAGACGTGATTTGAAGCTCAGCCAAGACCCGAAGGTTGTCATCGAGCGTCTGGAGGTGAGCCCCTTTTTTGAAAACACCTACATTTTCGGCAGGAGGGATGAGGGGAAGTGCCTGGTCATCGATCCGGGCGATGATCCGGAAAAAATATTGAGAACGGCAAACTTTCACGGCCTGGAGGTGGAGTGCGTTCTCCTGACACACGGCCACCTGGATCATGTGATAGGCTGCCGGGAAATCAGGACCCGGGTTGGTTGTAAAGTGGGCATTCACAGGCTCGACGAAGAGATGTTTATCAATTCCAGCAGACAGGGAATCGTCCTCGGGTATCCTGCGCAGGATCAGACAGCCCCTGACTTCTATTTCGATGAAGGCGATGAACTCGAGCTGGCGGGGTTTCAGATTAAAGTTTTCCATACACCCGGCCATACCCCGGGGAGCGTATGTTTTTACACCGGTGATGTTCTCTTTTCGGGGGACCTTCTCTTTGCCGGTTCGATCGGAAGGACCGACCTGCCGGGCGGCTCCTACGAGATGCTCATGAATTCAGTCATACAAAAAGTGTTCACTTTGAGCGATGAGACGATTGTCTATCCGGGTCACGGGCCAAAGACAACAGTGGGTTTTGAGAAGAGGCACAACCCATTTTTCATATGAGGCAGGGGGTGGAATCGTTGAAAGGAAAGTCGATCGTTGTGGGGATAACCGGTGGAATCTCCGCGTACCGTGCCTGTGATATCGTGAGGATCCTCGTGCAGGATGGGGCAACGGTGCATGTGATCATGACCAAGGCGGCGATGGAATTCATCACCCCCCTCACTTTGCAAACACTTTCTCAGAATCCGGTAATTACCGACCTTTTCGATCTGATCTCAGAATCCCGCATCGGCCACATTTCGCTCGCCCAGGGGGCAGACCTGGTTCTCGTCGCCCCCGCAACGGCGAATATAATAGGCAAATTTGCCGCCGGAATAGCCGACGACATGCTCTCGACCCTGTACCTTGCAACCGAGGCTCCCATCGTTGTGGCTCCTGCAATGAACGAAAAGATGTATGCCGCCGCCGTGGTCAGGGAAAACATAGGGAAACTTCGCGATCGGGGGGTGATGGTAATAGATCCCGGATGGGGTGAGCTTGCCTGCGGTGACGTGGGCTGGGGAAGGCTTGCCCCGGTAGAGCAGATTGTGGAAGCCGCCAGAGCCGCGCTGTCTTCAAAGATATTGCAGGGAAAAAAGGTTCTTGTCACGGCGGGGCCCACTGCCGAGCCTATCGATCCCGTGAGGGACATTACAAACAGGTCCTCGGGTAAGATGGGCTTTGCCCTGGCGAAGATTGCAAGGAGGCTCGGTGCCGAAGTGGTGCTCGTATCCGGACCCGTTTCCCTAGAAGACCCCTATTTCATTAAGACCTTGCGGGTAAAAACGGGGGAGGAGATGCACGGCGCTGTAATGGAGAACCTGGAGTCCACCGACCTGTTGATAAAGGCCGCTGCGGTGGCGGATTTCAGGCCTTCCCAGAAGGCGAAGGAGAAGATCAAGAAAGATACGTTCGGGGGGACCGTTCACCTCGAGCGGAATATAGATATTCTGGCATCGGTTGGTGTAAAGAGCCCGAGACCTTTTCTCGTCGGCTTTGCTGCCGAAACCGAGGATGTTCGTGAAAACGCCCTCAGGAAAATGGAGGAAAAAAACATCGATGCCATCGTGACCAATGACGTTTCGAGGGCGGATATCGGCTTCTCATCCGATTATAACGAGGTAACTGTTATCTTCAGGGATGGGACGGAACAGGCTGTCCCGAAGAATGAAAAGGATAAGGTTGCCCTCCAGATTCTCGAGATGATCGCCGGGAGGCTTTCAGGAAGATGACCGACAAGGCGAGGTTGAACATCATTGCCAGGTACCTGGACCTTATCGGGATCGATCATGTGGCGGTTCCTTCAGCAGCAGACTCTGTCGATGTTGCCTGCGGGAGCGTAGCTTTTGATGTGCTCCACAAGGATAAAGAGCTGGTGAAGCTGATAGATTTCATCGGAGACTGCAGGAGATGCAGGCTTTGTGAGGGAAGAAGGAATATCGTTTTTGGGACGGGAAACCCGAACGCCCCGGTAATCTTTGTCGGGGAGGGTCCGGGAGTCGAAGAAGATAGGCGTGGAGAGCCATTTGTCGGCGCTGCAGGGAAGCGGTTGAATGTGTGGATTAAAAAGCTCGGGCTGGAAAGAGAAGAGGTGTACATAGCCAACATCGTGAAGTGCAGGCCGCCGGGAAACAGGACACCCAGACCCGATGAGGCCGCCACCTGTCTCCCTTTCCTTGAGCGGCAGATCGAAATAATAGCCCCGAAGCTCATAGTCACCCTCGGAGGCCCCGCGCTGAACTATCTTCTCGGTAAAAACGAGCGGATCACGAGGGTTCGAGGCACACCGCTCGTGTACGGGAACATCCCGCTCATCCCCACGTACCACCCGGCATATATTCTGAGAAACCCCCAGAAGGAAAAGGAGGTCTTTCTTGACCTTGAGGGGATAAGGGAATTTTTAAATCCCCGGATATAAACAGCAGTTTCTCCTGCCCGGGATCGTTCTTAAATTTACTCACGTTAAACGTAAAAATGGTATCATTTAATCATCGTTCATCGGTTGAAAGCGCCTTGTTTTTTGCGGCCAAATGGAAAAAGAGGATAGATTTTTCGTTTTTTGTAAGCACCTGATAAGCGGGATTGTTTTCCACAAAGGAGGAGCATGATTTGCAAACCATTAACCGTAAGAGGCGGGTTTTCTCCGGCCTCGTATTGACGCTTCTCATTTCTGCCCTGGTCGTTGGTCTGGTGGTTGCAAAAGAGCCATTTACGAGTGAAATAGTCGTAATTAAGTTTTCCGCCTCGATTAATCCCGCAATTGCAGACTTCATATCTTCCTCGATCGAAGATGCAGAGACCAGGAAGGCTAATGCAATCGTGATTCAGATCGACACACCGGGGGGACTGGATCTGGCGATGAGGGACATTATCAAGAGGATTCTCAGCGCAGAAGTGCCGGTGATTGTTTTTGT
>WVXK01000023.1:31800-51352 GCA_011773515.1 Deltaproteobacteria bacterium | reverse complement strand
TCCGATATCGCTGCCATGGCACCAGGGACGAATATCGGCGCTGCCCATCCCGTGGGAATCGGGGGGGGCAAGATGGATGAGACCATGGCGGAGAAGATCGCAAACGATGCTGCTGCGTACGCCCGGTCCATAGCGGACAAGAAGGGGAGGAACGCGGACTGGGCAGAGGAGGCAGTGAGGAAAAGCACGTCCCTTACCGAAAAAATGGCATTGCAGAAGAAGGTAATCGACCTTGTTGCCGAGGACCTGAGTGACCTTCTGGTGAAAGTTGATGGGATGGAGGTCGAAAAGGACGGAAATACGTTTGTGATAGATTCCAAGGCGGCTGTCGTCGTGTTCAACAAAATGGGCCTCCGGCACAGGATTCTCAATGCTCTCTCAGATCCCAATGTTGCCTATATCCTGCTCATGCTGGGGATTTATGGTGTTTTTTTCGAGTTATCGAACCCCGGTGCAATATTTCCCGGAGTGGTCGGAGGGATATGCATCATTCTCGGGTTTTACGCGCTTCAAACGCTGTCGGTGAATTATGCCGGATTCCTCCTCATCGCCCTGGCAATGATCCTCTTTATCCTTGAAATGAAAGTTCCGAGCTATGGGATGCTCTCCGTCGGGGGGGTCATCGCACTTTTTCTCGGCTCTATTATGCTTTTCCATTCTCGAGAGCCATATTTGAGGATTTCCATGAAGACACTTGTACCGATGATCTTACTTTCGACGCTCTTTTTCGGTTCGATTATATTCCTTGCGATACGGGCCCAGAAGCAAAAGCCAAAAACAGGTTTTCATGCGATAGTCGGAGAATCGGGGAAGGTAACCTCTGATATTATTGAAACGGGCAAGGTTTTCGTCGCAGGGGAGATATGGGATGCCGTATCAGACGAATCGATCAAAGAGGGTGAGGATGTTGTCGTTACCGGGAAGGAGGGGTTCAAGCTCTTTGTGAAACGGAAAAAGACAGAATAACTGTATCAATATTAGTTATGTAAAAGATAAAATTAAAGTATAAGTTTAATATTGTTAATCGTATTCTCAGCAAAATTGCTTGTGGGCACAGGGTTCCGGATGATGGATCTGCTTTAAATCGGGAGGAAAAAATACGAGGAGGTTTCCAATGTTTCTGCCCGTTGCTCTCATAATTCTTTTGTTGATATTTCTCAGTGCGGCAATCAAGGTTCTCAAAGAGTATGTGCGGGGAGTGGTCTTCAGGCTTGGAAGAGTGATAGGCGAAAAAGGACCCGGACTGATTATTCTGATCCCCTTCATCGATAAGCTCGTCAGGGTGGATCTTCGGACCGTAACGATGGATGTTCCGCCCCAGGATATTATCACGAGGGACAACGTATCCGTGAAGGTTAATGCCGTCGTCTACTTCCGGGTCATGGATGCAGTAAAAGCGGTGGTTTCCGTTGAAAACTATCTCTACGCGACTTCACAGCTTGCCCAGACGACACTGAGGAGCGTGTGCGGGCAGGCAGAGCTCGATGAACTGCTGACAGAGCGGGACAAGATTAACAATGAACTGCAGGAGATCCTCGACCGGCACACGGACCCCTGGGGGGTCAAAGTTTCAATGGTTGAAGTGAAACACATAGACCTCCCCCAGGAGATGCAAAGAGCGATGGCAAAACAGGCGGAGGCAGAGAGGGAGAGAAGATCAAAAGTTATCGCTGCCGAGGGAGAATTTCAGGCCTCGGAGAGACTGCTTCAGGCATCGGAAAGATTGAGCAAGAACCCGGTCGCCATTCAACTGCGGTTTCTCCAGACGGTTTCTGAGGTTGCTTCCGAGAAAAACATGACCATTTTTCTCCCCATTCCGGTGGAACTCTTGAAACCTTTTCTTGATGCTTACGGCAAAAAAGCTGGTGAGGGGGGTGAGTAATTTTCGGCGGACTTCCCCGTTCATCCGGATGGGACTTAAACACATCGTGGAATCGAATGCAGAGAGGAACCCTCCTCCTGCTCGTTTTCCTGTCCCTTTTTCTTTCCCTTTCATGCGCAGGCAAGGATGCCTTCATCGAGAAGCAAAGACTTCCCGGCGTGGAAGAGCCTTTACGCTTTGAGCCCTCGGTGAGAGTTTTGATAAAGAGAGGCCTCTTGCAACTGACCATAAGTGAGGGGGACTATTTTGTCAGCACGAAGGGGGGGGAAATCGTTTCGCGGGGAGAAAGAGACATTACCATCAGGTCTGAAGAGGGGTATTTATCAGACGGTGCCCGTCGGTTCAACGGGGAGCTTTTGCTCGTATCCAGGGCTCCCGTTATGATAGATGGTGTCCTCTATTCCGGCAGGGTGGTTTTTCACCCGACGCAGAGGGGAATCGATTTAATTGACCAGATCGGGATGGAGCGATACGTTGCGTCAGTTTTAAAAAGCGAGGTTCCTTCCTCTTTCGATCTCGAGGCTAAAAAGGCGGTGGCAGTTGCCGTGCGAACATATACGCTCTACAGGATGGAAAATGGGAAGGGCGAATACTATCACCTCGATAACTCAAATATATCACAGGTTTACGGTGGCATAGAGGATGTGGGAGACGAATATGTGAGGGCTGCAAAGGATACACGGGGAGAAGTGGTCATGTATCGTTTGAGCCCTGCTCTGGCGGTTTACCATGCCTCCTGCGGCGGCAGGACCGAAAATGCCTACGATACGTGGCAGACCGATATTTCCTACCTCCGGGCAGTTACCTGCGGCTACTGCGATTATGCGCCGGGATTCAGGTGGGTACTCGAGATTTCACAGCGTGAGTTCGTCAATGTATTGAGGAAAGAGGGAATAAGGGGAAATAGGTTGATCTCCTTAAGGCCCGGTTCGAAAACCAATACAGGGAGGACTAAAACACTGCGGGTGGAGATGGATACGGGAACCTGGGATGTTTCCGCATCGAAGCTTCGCGCCGATGTGGGATACGCGGCTATGAAGAGCATAAGCTTCTCTATAGCGATGACTGGCGACAGGGTATCAATGTCGGGAAGGGGCTACGGCCACGGCGTGGGACTTTGCCAGTATGGAGCCAATGGAATGGCGGGACGGGGATTTAGCTTCAGGGAAATCCTGAGGCATTATTATGGCGGAAAGATAGACATAACGCGTTACTATTGATTCACTATGGACGTAAATGAACTCGATTATGATCTTCCCGACCGACTGATCGCGCAGTTTCCCCTTCCCGGGAGGGACGAATCCCGGTTGATGCACTACGAACGGGGGTCAAGGAGGATACGACACGCCTATTTCTCCATGCTGCCGGAGTATCTTAACTCCGGAGACCTGCTGGTTTTCAACGAGTCCAGGGTGATGAAAGCAAGGGTGCTATTCGAGCGAAAAAGTGGAGGAAAGATGGAGATTTTTTTCCTCTCCCACGTTGACGAAGGGAAAGGGGGGAGTGATGCCAAAACGTGGGAGTGCCTTCTGCGGCCTTCCAGAAAAGTCAATAGCGGCGACCCCATCGAAATAACAGAGGGATTGTTGGTCAGACCCATCGATTGCCTGGGGTCAGGGAGGTGGATCGTAGAATGCGAGTGCGATGGAACCGTTTACGAGCGGCTTGAACAGGCAGGACGGATACCCCTCCCCCCCTATATCAAGAGGGGGGAACGGAATTCATTTCCCGATGAGGAGCGCTACCAGACGGTGTATGCAAAGGTGCCGGGTTCCGTCGCTGCGCCCACTGCCGGTCTCCACTTCACAGAGAAACTCATCGGGGCCATCGTGGAGAGGGGCGTTCACGTTGCGAAGGTAAGCCTCAACATCGGATACGGCACTTTTTCGCCCATCAGAAAGGAAAGAGTTGAAGATCACGAAATGCACGTCGAATATTTTTCAATTCCCCCCGAGTCTGCCGATTTGATAGAGAAACAGAGAAAAAGTGGTGCCAAGGTGATCGCCATCGGTACCTCTACCGTCCGGGCACTCGAGACGGCTTTCAGGGGAGACGCAACCCCCGGGGTTTATGCGGGGTACTCTGACCTGTTCATCTATCCGGGTTACCGGTTTCGGATGATCGACGGGCTGATCACAAATTTTCATCTTCCCAGGAGCAGCCTCATCGCCCTTGTCATGGCTTTCTGCGGTGTCCGGGAACTGAAGAGGTGTTACCGGGAAGCGATTTCGGAAAATTACCGTTTCTTCTCCTACGGAGATGCCATGTTTGTTGTGTGAGGTTTGAAAAATTGGAGTTTCGGATAGAGAAAGAGTGCAGCGATACTGATGCGAGGGCAGGCGTCATTAAAACTGCCCGTGGCACATTTCATACCCCAGCATTCATGCCTGTTGGAACGGCGGGCACAGTCAAAGCGATGACGCCGGAGGAGATCAGGGACATCGGGTACGGGTGCATTCTCGCAAATACCTACCACCTCTACCTTCGTCCGGGACACAAGCTCATAGAGCGACTTGGCGGATTGCACAGGTTCATGGGATGGGACGGGAACATTCTCACGGACAGTGGGGGTTTCCAGGTTTTCAGCCTGTCGCCCCTCAGAAATATAACGCCCGAGGGTGTTGTTTTCAGATCCCATCTGGATGGGAAGATGCTCAAGCTTACACCGCAGCGTGCGGTTGAGATCCAGAGGTCGCTCGGCTCAGACATCATGATGCAACTCGACGTTTGTGTGGAGCATCCCGCCGACCAAAAGGCGGTGGAAGAGGGAGTGCTGCTTTCCGCAAGGTGGGGTAAAAAGTGCCTCAATGTGGCAAGGAGACACGGGGCTACCATTTTCGGGATAATTCAGGGTGGAATGGTAAAAGAATTGAGAATGCGATCCCTGGAGTTGACGGTGGAAAATGGTTTCGACGGGTATGCAATAGGTGGCCTGTCCGTCGGGGAAAGCAAGCCCCTCATGATGGAAATGATCGATTATACCTCTATGCGCATGCCCCAAGAAAGGGTGAGGTATCTCATGGGCGTTGGAACCCCTGCGGATATACTGTTCTCGGTTTCCCGGGGCATAGATATTTTCGATTGTGTCCTTCCCACGAGAAATGCCCGAAACGGACAGCTCTTCACGTGGAAAGGCCAGATTGCTATCAAGCAAAGCAGATACCGTGAGGACGAGAGCCCTCCCGACCCGGATTGTGCCTGCTACACCTGTAAAAAATTCTCAAGGTCCTATCTCAGGCATCTTTTCCTCGCCGGCGAGATACTCTCTTCCCGGTTGAACACGATTCACAACCTTTTTTTCTATCATGAACTCATGAAACGGGTGAGAGAGGCAATTACCAATGGAAATTTTCATCTATTTGTGAAACAATCTTCAATCTTAAGGAAGCATTAAAATCAACATGATCGCAGATGGAGGTGAGGGATGTTACTCGGGTCGATTGCATTTGCCATGAGCGAGAAAGGGGCGGGCGGGTCTACCGGCCTGGTTGGTCTCGTGCCCCTCGTGCTCATGTTCGTAATTTTCTATTTTATTCTGATCAGGCCACAGCAAAAGCAGGTCAAGAGACATCAGGAGTTTATCAAGAATCTGAAGAAGGGTGACAGAGTGGTCACCAATGGTGGCCTTCACGGGTCGATAACCGGTCTCACCGATACAGTGGTGACCCTCGATATTGCAGATAATGTGAGGGTCAAGGTGTCAAGAACCGCCATTGCAGGTTTAAGCAAGGATCAGGCCTCTTCGCAGCAACAGTAAACTCAACCGAAAAAGAACCTGAAAGGAGCCTCTCGAGATGAAAAGGAGTATTCTGTGGAGGGCGATGCTGGTCGGTTTGTTGACTGTTTTAGGAGTATTTCTCCTCGTACCGAGCGTCACGACCTACGTTCCTGCTTCCTTGAAGGAGAAAATAGGGAAGATAAACCTCGGCCTCGATCTCCAGGGCGGTATTTTTCTGCGGCTCCAGGTTGAGCTCGATAAGGCGGTGGAAAACACGATATCCCGGTATTCGGATGATGCGAAGACATCGCTGCGGGAGAAGGGAATTCCCGTCCTTTCGGTCCGGAGGGTCCATGGCGCTTCTTACCAGATCGTGATCCCACCGGGCGAGTTTATCGAGAGAGCCCGGACCGCTCTCGAGCAGCGTTTTGGAAACCTCGAGATCGAAGTGGGCGAAATACGCGAGGATATGGCAACGCTGATTCTTTCCATGAGGGACTCGGAGGTCAGTTTCATAAAGAACAATGCGGTGAAACAGGCCGTTGAGACAATACGGAACAGGATCGACCAGTTCGGCGTCCGGGAGCCACAGATTGTGAGCGAGGGCGAAGAGAGGATAGTGGTTCAGCTGCCGGGGATAAAAGAGAAGCAAAGGGCCGTGGACATCGTCGGCAAGACGGCGCTTCTCGAGTTCAAGCTGGTCGATTCGGAGCACAGCCTCGACGACGCCCTGTCAGGCAGCGTTCCGGAGAATTCGCAGATACTGTATCAGAAATCCGTTGACAGGAATTCGGGAGTTGTGTCCAAAAATGCGATCCTCCTGTTCAGGAGGACCCTTTTGACGGGAGACCACATAAAGACAGCCCGGGTAAGTTTCGACAACAGGACCGGCGCCCCGTATGTTTCACTCTCCTTCGATTCTATCGGGGCGAAAATATTCGACCGGGTAACGGGCGAGAATGTGAAAAGGAGGCTCGCCATTGTTCTCGACGACACGGTCTATTCCGCTCCGGTAATTCAGGAAAGAATATCCGGAGGAGAAGCCCAGATAACGGGAAGCTTTACCACTGATGAGGCCTCCGACCTGGCTCTGGTGCTCCGGGCGGGATCTCTTCCTGCACCGGTAACGATCATTCAGAATGTCTCGATCGGCCCATCGCTGGGACGTGATAGCATCGATAAGGGGGTGAGGGCATCCATAATCGGGCTGATACTCGTCGTAGTCTTCATGGTTGTCTACTACAGGCTTTCCGGGCTGATTGCGAACCTTGCGTTGTTTCTAAATCTCATTTATCTGCTCGCAGTCATGGCCGTGCTGGAGGCGACTCTTACCCTGCCCGGCATAGCGGGGATAATCCTGACCATCGGTATGGCCGTTGATGCCAATGTTTTGATCTTCGAAAGGATCAGGGAAGAACTCAGGCTCGAAAAGACGGTCAGGGCATCGATTGACGCAGGATACGACAAAGCCCTTTTCACCATCATCGACTCCCACATAACGACTCTCATCACGGCGGCCGTTCTCTTTCAGTTTGGGACGGGACCCATCAAGGGCTTTGCCGTCACGCTGTCGCTGGGTGTCCTGATAAATCTCTTTACATCGCTGGTGTGCACGAAGGTGATATTCGATTACGTAAACTTCAAACAGCCGATGAAGACGTTGAGTATCTGAGGGGGTGAATTAATGGAGATCATCAAAGATACAAATATCGATTTCATGCGGGCAAAGAAAATATCCTTCTCCATTTCCGCATTTCTGGCTGTCGCGGGAATTGTCACCCTCGCCCTCATTTTTACCGGCAGGGGAAATCTGGGTGTTGATTTTGCAGGGGGCACATCCGTTCAGGTGAAGTTCGAAAAGCCGTTTAAAGTCGATACGCTGAGAAAAGCTCTCGGAGATGCGGGCTTCGTTGATGCCAACATACAGGATTTTGTGGCACAGAATGTGGCCCTGATCAAAGTTGGGCTCAAGAGCGGAAAAGGCGAGATGGTTGCCGATGCGATATCTGATGTTGTCAGGAGCACCTTTCAAGACAACGGTTTCGAGGTGCAGGCGGCGACGGAAATAGGCCCGGCGATTGGAGCAAAGCTTCGCAGGGATGCTCTTATTGCTGTTGTCATTTCCACGATTGGCATCATCCTTTACATAGCGTGGCGATTTGAATTCAAGTTCGGGGTTGCCGCTGCAATAGCTACCTTCCATGACGTCCTGGCAGTGCTCTTTATCATGACCATTCTCGGAAGAGAAGTGAACCTGCTCCTTGTCACCGCACTTTTGACCCTCGCCGGGTATTCACTGACCGATACGGTAGTGGTGTTCGACAGGATCCGGGAAAACTTGCGGGGAAGAAAGGGGAAGACTTTCAGCGAAATAACCAACAGGAGCATCAACGATGTCCTCAAGCGATCGATCATTACATCACTGACAACATTCATAGCGGTGATGAGCATTCTCGTGCTCGGAGGAGAGGTGATAAGAGACTTCGCCCTTGCCCTGGCAATGGGAGTCATAATAGGGACGTACTCCTCTGTATTCCTCGCGTCTCCCCTTGTCGTCATATGGAGAGGAGACAAAATCACACAGGTCAGAAAATAAGAGTGATGGAGAGAAATGTCGGAAAGATCTGGAAGGTAAAGAATCCTGATGAAACCGTAATAAGAGATATTTCGAGCCATTTAGGCGTAAGCAGGCTTTTTGCTACGATCCTGGCAAACAGAAGCCTCTGCGAGTTTGGCCAGATCCAAACCTTCCTCGGCACGGACCTTTCTGCACTATCAGATCCCATGGAGATGGCCGATATCGAAAAGGCGGCCGGGAGAATAATCGAGGCATGCGAAAGGGATGAAAAAATATTCATCTATGCCGACTATGATGTTGATGGAGCCACCGGCGCAGCATGCCTGTACCTGTTTCTGAAAGAGCTTTTTCCCTACCTCCAGATATACATTCACCAGAATGACAGGATCAAAGACGGCTATGGTTTGAAACTGGAGTATATGAGGTTTGCGGCGAGAACAGGGTTTTCTCTCATCGTAACCGTCGATTCGGGGATATCGGATTTTGCAGAGGTGGAAGAGGCGGGACACCTCGGGACGGACGTGATCATTACGGATCACCATTCTGTCCGTGATACGATACCGAATGCCTATGCCGTCCTCAATCCTCGAAGAAAAGACTGCAACTATGGTTTCAAGGACCTTGCCGGAGTGGGAGTCGTTTTTGCGCTCATCTGCGCGATAAGAAAAATTCTTCGAGACTCAGGGTTCTTCGCTGGAAAGAGAGAGATTCAGCTTTCACAGTACCTGGACCTCGTTGCCCTCGGTACGGTAGCGGACCTGGCACCGTTGACGGGGGACAACAGGATGTTCGTAAAATATGGCCTTCTCCAAATAAGGAGGGATCCCCGCCCGGGGATTTTAGCGCTGCTCGATGTGTCGGGGGTGAAGCAGGAATATGTGAACGAGGTGGATCTGGCATACAGGATCGGCCCCCGCTTGAATGCCGCAGGGCGGGTCGGGGACTCTTCGCTCTCATCGGCAATTCTGATTGAATCATCAGATGGGCGTGCCCAGGACTTTGCGAGGATACTGTCCCGCGAAAACAGAAAGCGACAGATGGAGGAAGAGAGAATTTTTAAGGAGGCAAGGAGAATCATCGAAGAGGGTGATCTGCACAAAGGCAGATTTATCGTCATAGGGTCAGAAAACTGGCACATAGGGGTTGTTGGTATAGTTGCGTCAAAGATCGCTGAAAGTTACTCCAGGCCGGCGCTTGTCTTCTCTTTTGACGGGGGTGATGCGAAGGGGTCGGGAAGGAGCAAGAGCCCCTTTGATATCCTGAAAATATTGCATGAGTGCTCTGATCACATAGAGAGATACGGCGGACATCCCCGGGCCGCGGGGGTCGTGGTGAAAAGGGAGAGGTTGGAAAAGTTCAACGAGGCGTTGCAGGCCGGTATGCTCAACCTCTATGGGGAGGAGAAAATGGCGTCGGTAATCGACGTGGATGCTGAAGTTGAGCTTGCAAGCTTGACGAAAAACGTTCTGGATGAGTTTGAGGCCCTTTCCCCGTACGGAATCGGCAACCCCGAGCCCCTTTTCCTTTCCCGGAACCTGATGGTTTCCGACGTATCCGTCAGGAACAGGGGTTTGATAACGATGGATGTTGCGCAGGGAGGGATAAAATTCGAGGTTCTTGCCTTCAATATGAGGGAGTTGAAAAATGAGAGTCCCGAAAGGATTGATCTTCTCTATTCGCCCAAACTTTCCGTGTATCGTGGCCGGAGCGAGATAAAGCTCATGGCGCGTGACATGCGACTCCTTTGAGCCACTTTTCCCCCGGAGGTTAACTTGGCGGGTATTTCAAAGCTCAAATTATATATCAACAAAACGCTCGATGAGCAGGGGTGCGAGAGAAAGATTGCGCTGAGCTTTGCCATCGGGGTTTTTATCAGCTTTACCCCACTGCTTTCGATTCACACGATAATGGCGATTGCTATTGCGGTAATGTTTCGGTTGAACAAAGTGGCTATCATCACGGGGGCTTGGATCAACAACCACCTGACCATTCCCTTTGTGTTTTTCGCGTCATATAAGTTAGGTGCGTTCGTGGTTGGAGGAAATCCCGTACCCCCCTCTTTTGAAAATTTCAGTGTCAAGACACTGCTTGCCTATTTCAAAGTTTATGGAGTTCCCCTTTTCGTGGGAACGACAATTACCGGTTTGTTTGCATCGCTCGTCGCTTATTATATTATGTATTATGCAATCCTTTCCCTGAGAAGGAAAAGGATGAAGAAGGGAGGTTCGGGTGAAGGAATTAAAGTTTAACTTCGGAGGGTTGCCTGAAAAGTACAGCTCCTGGAAGAACTCAAAATTTGCTGTAATTCCAATACCTTACGATGTCACTACGAGCTACATGACCGGTGCGAGAAACGGGCCCATGGCTATCCTCTCGGCGTCGGCAAATCTGGAGCTTTTTGATGATGAGCTGAAGATAGAGACGTACAAGAGCGGGATTTTTACGGCGCCATTCGTTGAGGCGAACCTCAAGACACCGCTCAGTTCACTGCGGGAGATGGAGAAGGCGATCGAGCAGTACATCAGGAGAAACAGGTATCCGGTCATTATCGGGGGAGAGCACACGGTGACTATCGGTGCTCTGGAACCTCTGAAGAAAAAGTTCGGTAGCTTCTCGATCCTGCAACTCGATGCCCATGGTGACTACAGGGACAGCTACCAGGGCACGAGATGGAACCACGCCTGTGTTTCAAGGAGGATAGTGGAAAAGGGTTTTGACGTGATACAGGTTGGGGTTCGAAGCCTGTCCGAGGAGGAGGACAGGTTCATCCGGAAGAACCATTTGAGAACTTATTATGCCTACGAGCTGAAGGAGAACCAGGGGGAGGTCATCAACGCTATCATCGCCAACCTGAAGGACAATGTCTACGTCACCATTGACCTGGACTTTTTTGATCCCGGGGCTATGCCGGCAGTTGGCACCCCCGAACCGGGAGGCATTGATTGGTACGGTGGCCTCGATATCCTCTCCGAGGTGTACAAGCGAAAAAAGGTAATCGGTTTCGATGTGGTCGAGCTGTCCCCTATAACGGGAATCGTAGCCCCTGACTTTTTTGCTGCAAAGCTCGTCTACAGGCTCATGGGATACGCGGTCGCCTATGGGTCAATCGGTTGAAGCATGACGGTATGGAGGTTGTGGATGTTCGTGCCTTCTAAAATGTTTTTCACAAAGGGTGTGGGTAGACACAAAGAGGAGCTCCAATCATTTGAGCTGGCACTTCGGGATTCGGGGATCGAAAAATTCAACCTCGTCTCGGTTTCCAGCATCTATCCCCCCGGATGCAAAATCATCAGGAGAGTGGAGGGCCTGCGTCTGTTGAAACCGGGGCAGATCGTTTTTGTCGTTATGTCACGGCTCACCAGCGATGAGCCGAGGAGGCTCATCGCATCGTCTATAGGCTGCGCGATACCGACGGACAAGAGTACATATGGGTATCTGAGCGAGCACCACGCATTTGGCCAGAATGAAAAGGTGGCAGGTGATTATGCAGAGGATCTTGCCGCCGCTATGCTTGCAAGCACGCTCGGCATTGAGTTCGATGAGGATAGGAGCTGGGACGAAAAAAAAGAGGTCTGGAAGATAAGCGGGAAGATATACCGATCGTTCAATATTACCCAGTCGGCGATCGTAAAAGACGATTACACCACCGTAGTTGCAGCGGCCGTTTTGATCCTCTGAAAATCAAGGAGGTATTGCTATGAGGGGCGCAAAAATAGTATCGACAGGGAGGTATCTTCCCGAAAAAGTCATTTTGAACACGGACCTCGAGCAGTTGATGGATACGTCGGACGAGTGGATAACGCAGAGGACCGGAATTTTAGAGAGGCGGTACGCGGAAGGTGATGAGACCACGTCTTCCATGGGGGCCGTTGCGGCAAAAAGAGCAATGGAGAAAGCCGGCCTGGAGCCAGGGGATATAGATTATGTTATATTTGCCACCCTCTCCTCAGATTACTTTTTCCCCGGCAGCGGCGTCCTGGTTCAGGATATGCTGGGCCTTGATTGCGTGGGGGCCCTCGATGTGCGCAATCAGTGTACCGGATTTATTTACGGTCTTTCCATTGCAGAGTCTTTTGTAAAGATCGGCAAGTTCGAAAACATCCTGGTCATAGGATCGGAAATACATTCCTGCGGCCTCGATTTTTCCACCGAAGGAAGGGATATAAGCGTTTTGTTCGGAGACGGGGCGGGAGCGGCAGTTGTCGGCCCTTCCGGGAAAGGGGAGGGAATATTGACAACCCACATGAACTCCGAGGGCAAACATGCAAGAGAGCTCTGGTGTGAGGCACCGGGAAGCCGCTCCAATCCAAGGATCACGGATGAGATACTCAGGGAGAAACGTCACTTTCCCCACATGAACGGGAGGTTTGTTTTTACGAATGCGGTAAAGCGTTTCAAGGAGACGATCCTGGAGGCCCTCGATGCCAACGATCTTTCCAGGGAGAGCTTATCGCTCATAATTCCCCACCAGGCGAACTTGAGGATAAGCCAGGCCGTTGCTAAAAGCATGGAGCTGGCGGAAGACAAAGTTTTCAGCAATATCCATCGATATGGAAATACGACTGCTGCCTCAATACCCATCGCGCTGGACGAGTGTCTGGAAAATGGGCTTATAAAAGAGGGGGATATCGTTTGCCTTGCGGCTTTCGGCTCTGGTTTCACGTGGGGTTCTGCGCTCTTGAGATGGTAATAGACGCAGTCATAAGAAAAATGGGAAAGGCCGACATCGACAGGGTTCTTGAGCTAGAGAGGGAATCCTTTCCAACTCCATGGAGCAGGGCGCTTTTCCTGGAAGAACTCGACCGCGACTACTCCCACAATTACGTCGTCTGCCGGAGGGAAACGGGGGAAGTCCTAGGATTTATCATATTCTGGGTGCTTTTTGACGAATGCCATATTCTCAACATCTGCGTGGCGAAGGGGATGAGAAGGTGCGGACTTGGTGGAAAGCTCATGGAGACCTGTGAAGATGTTGCGGCTGACACGGGGGCATCCTACATATATCTTGAAGTCAGGGAAGGCAACAGCCCGGCGATAAGCCTTTACAAGAAGCTCGGATTTCGATATGTAGGGGTCAGAAAGGGATATTACGCAGATACAGGCGAGGACGGGTGGGTCATGATAAAGAATGTAGGGAGAGGGGATGCATAGTGTTCTATTCGGGCAGGATCATCGACAATCTTCTCATATCGGACAAACACTATCTGATGAAAGTCAGCACCCCTTTCATTCAACCGTTCATACCCGGACAGTTCGTCATGATACGTGCCTGGCAGGGGACGGATCCCCTGCTTCCCAGACCCTTCGCGATATATTCCTGGGAAGTTGTCGGCGGGCAGAACGTGCTGCAGATAGTTTACAAAATTGTCGGCAGAGGTACGGTCATACTCTCGGGGCTCCACCGGGGCGACGAGGTCCAGATCAACGGCCCACTCGGAAACGGATTCCTCGAGCCGGAGGGTGCTGAAAAGTTCATTCTTGCCGGGGGAGGGATCGGTTTCAGTTCGGTTTTTCCCGTGGCGCTTCATCTCAAAGGGCTTGGAAAAGAGATGAAGATTATCCTGGGTGCCAGAACCGACAAGGATATACCTCCCGCCAGCAGCGTCGGCGCAAAGTCAATAGAGGGAGATGTAACCTATACAACAGAGGATGGATCAATGGGTTTCAGAGGGCTCGTCACCGAAGTTCTCGAAAAAAAGATCGAGGATATCGGGATAGCGAGCAGGGAAAAATGGGCGGTTTTTGCCTGTGGCCCTGCGGAAATGTTGAACACGGTGAAGGCTTTGTCTGCCGAAAAAAAGATTCGGGCTTTTCTTTCACTGGAAAACTTCATGGCCTGTGGCTTCGGGGTTTGCCTCGGTTGCGTGGTAAAGGTTGCTGCGCCTGATGGCTACCAGCATGTGAGGGTGTGCAAGGAGGGCCCCGTATTCTCTTCGGATGAGGTGATCTTCGGTGACTGACCTGTCGGTACGCATTGGCAAGAGCACGTTTAAAAACCCCGTGTTCTCTGCATCGGGAACCTTTGGATATGGAATTGAATATTCGGATTTTTTCGATATCTCGAGGCTCGGTGCGGTTATCGTGAAAGGACTTTCCATAGAGCCCGTCAAAGGCAACCCGGGACCGAGAATTTTTGAGACCGCATCGGGCATGGTAAACGCCATAGGTTTGCAAAACATAGGGGTTAAAAATTTTGTGTCGGAGATACTGCCGATTCTGAGAAGTTTAGATGCCACGGTTATTGCAAATGTTTACGGGAAAATGGAGGAGGAATACGCAGCCGTAGCCGCAATCCTCGATGATGCAGAGGGTGTGGAAGGTCTCGAGTTGAATATTTCATGTCCCAACGTGAAAAAGGGGGGTATCGTTTTCGGTCAGGACCCAATTGCTGCCTCGAAAGTTGTCCAGGCGGTAAAGAGGGAGACGGACAAGACCATCATCGTGAAGCTTTCCCCGAACGTTTCCGATATAACGGAAATCGCCGGAGCCGTCGAGGAGGGAGGGGCTGACGGGATCTCCCTCATCAACACGCTCCTTGGCATGGTGATTGATCTGGATAGGAAAAAATCTATACTCGGCAATGTCATGGGCGGATTGTCAGGGCCGGCGATCAAACCCGTTGCCCTCAGAATGGTGTACCAGGTTGCACAAAGGGTAAGCGTTCCCGTAATAGGGATCGGCGGAATAATGAACGAAAGGGATGCCCTGGAATTCATGCTTGCAGGTGCCACAGCCATTCAGGTAGGAACGGCGAACTTCATAAATCCGCGGATCTCGGAGGAGATTCTCGACGGCATAAAGGCCTATTTCGACCGGGAGCAAATAGAAAGGGTGGGCGATTTCACCGGAACGCTGAAAACGTAAAAGTTTTCCCGGTGCCACAACTTTCTGAGTGCCTGCGGCAATGTGGTTTTTCCCTTGAAGTTTCGATAAGAAAGGGATATGATAAAGGAAAGTGGGCAAAAGCCCGCTTTTTTTTTGAACGCGGAGCATGCCGGTGAGAGCGAAAGAGATCAAAAAAAGAGTAGTCGATCTGGCCGAAGATATTGCGCTGCAGGAGTGCGTCGAAGTGGTGGATGTCGAGATGTCCGGCAATCCCGGAAGGTACATCGTGCGAGTTTTTATCGATAGAGATGGAGGGGTTACCATAGCTGATTGCGAGTCCTTCAGCAGAAACCTGGGTGCCCTGATGGAAATAGACGACCCGATACCCACCTCTTATTATCTTGAGGTTTCCTCTCCGGGAATCGAGAGGGTTTTGAGAAAGCCGTCACATTTCAAAAGGTTTGTTGGGGAGACGGTAAACGTCAGGCTCGAGAATCCAATCGGTGGACGGAGAAAGATTTCGGGTACAATTACCGAGGTTACGGAATCGTACGTCGTCATCGGTCAGGAGGGGGAGCGAATCGTAATCGATTATAAAAATGTCAAAAAAGCCAGACTCAAAAAGGATGTGTCGGAGTTGACATGAGGGGTGGAACAATGATTTTTGAACTAAATCAAATAATTAATCAACTCGGGAAGGAGAAGGGAATAAAAAAGGAAATTATCGTCAGCGCCATCAAAGAGGCCCTGGAGTATGCTGCACGGAAAAAGTTTGGGCAGGAGAAAGAGATAGAGGCATACTTCGATGATGATACAGGCGCATTTGAAATTCTCGAGTATAAAGAAGTTGTTGAAGAGGTTTCCGATCCCGAGCTCGAAATTTCATTCGAGGAAGCTCAGGAGTATGATCCCGATGCTCAGGTAAGCGACAGCATCGGTTTCAGGTTGCCCACGAAAGAACTGGGGAGAATAGCCGCCCAAACGGCAAAGCAGATTATCCTGCAGAAGGTGAAAGAGGCGGAACGGGAAGTGATATTCGATGAGTATATCGATAAGAAGGGAGAGATTGTCAACGGAATAATACAGAGATTCGAAAGAGACCTCATGATCGTTGACCTTGGAAAGACCGAGGCGATAATGCCGCCGAGGGAACAGGTGAAAAGAGAGAGGTACCGGCAGGGGGACAGAATAAGGGCCTATATCAAAGACGTCCTCCTGTCGCAGAGAGGGCCGGAGATAATTCTGAGCAGGACCGACCCGAGGCTTGTTCTGAAAATCTTCGAGATGGAGGTCCCGGAAATTTACGAGGGTATCGTCTCCGTCGTTTCTATCGCACGTGAGCCCGGCTCCAGGACGAAGATTGCCGTGAAATCGCGCGACAAGGATATCGACCCTGTGGGAGCTTGTGTTGGGTTGCGGGGTACCCGGGTGCAGAAAGTTGTTGAGGAGCTCAAGGGAGAAAAGATAGATATTGTGCAGTGGGAGGAAGATCCTGCGAAGTTTGCCTGCAACGCCCTGTCTCCCGCGGAGATTATTCGGGTTCTCGTAAACGAAACGGAGCAATCGATGGAGGTTATCGTCCCCGAGGATCAGTTGATGATAGCTATCGGAAGAAGGGGACAAAATGTAAAGCTTGCGTCCAAACTCATAAGCTGGAACATAGAGGTCCGGCAGGAAGGAAAGGCCGAAGAAGCCCTGGCCCAGGCTGAGGCGCTGTTCGAACACAAAGAAGATGAGGCAGCGGCTGAGAGCGAAGCGTCAGGGGTGGAGGAACCGGTTTCCGCCCCGGCAGGTGGTGACGAAGAGAAGCAGGAGACGGGTGAAGCGACGGGCGTGGAGGAACCGGTTTCCGACCCTGCAGGTGGTGACGAAGAGAAACAGCAGGCGGGTGAAGCGACGGGAGCGGAGGGGTTGCTTTCCGGTCCGGCAGGCAGTGACGAAGAAAAACAGGATGAAGAAGAAACGCCAGAGAGCGAGGGCGATGAAGAGGAGCAGCACATCGGCAAGGGGGAAACGGGACAGGTTGAGTAGAAAAGAGAAAAAACGCTTTCCCGAAAGAAGTTGTTCCGTGTGCGGGCTGAAAGGCGGCAAGTTTCAGTTCGTCAGGGTGGCAATACGACCTGCTGAAGAGACGCTCGAGATAGACTCCACTGGTTTTCTCGAAGGAAGAGGGTTATACGTTTGCAGAACACAGGATTGTCTCGGCAATTTTGTCAAGATGGCAAAAAGGGGTAAGATAAAACACATAGGTAAATTCCCTGGCCGGAGCAAGGAGCGATTGATCGGAAACATTCAGGAGCTCTGCGCCGGTTTAAGAAAAACGAAGGGGGTTCTCGATGGCCAGAATTAGGGTCAGGGAACTGGCGAAAGAGCTGGAGGTAAAGAACGCGGAGCTGCTTCAGATGCTGTCGAGTCAGTTCGGCCTCCACGATCTCAAGCCGGCCAGCGGCATCGATGAGGATGTGGCGCAGAAGGTACGTGTCCAGATAATCAAGGAGAAGGACAAAGGTTCTGAAGCTGAGGTCGTCAGGGAGACGGACGGGACGGTGCTGAAAAAGCATAAAACCTTTTTCCTGAAGAAGAGAAGAGTCGAAAAGCCTCCGGAGGTTGAGAAAGTAGAGGAAGAACCAGCGGATGAGGCCGAAAAAGCAACCGAAATAATGACGAAAGTGGAGCCCGGGGACGAGGCAGCAGAGGAGAGGCCGGCAGCATCGCTAACGGTTGTGACACCAACAGAGCAGGAGGCCGGGGAACCGGCAGTGTCGGAAGGAAAGGCGGAAGGCACGAAACTTGAGGTGTTTAGAGAAGATGAGCGGGAAGAGGTTGAGGACAAAGCGAAAAAGCGGAAAGTGAAGTCGCTTAAAAAGCAGCACAAGGGGGTTTTGAAAAAGAAGGCTCTCGAGGAACTCGTCGATGAGGATGCGGCTGAAGAGGAAGTGGAAGAAAAGGAAAAACCCCAGATTGTAGAGAGGGTTTTCGAGCCGGGAAGACCATACAGGAGAAAAAAACCGGTAGAGAAGGAAAAGAAGGGGCCCTCTACGCTCCCACCGAAACCCAGCAAGCGCGTCATAAAAGTGGAGGATGTGATTTCGGTTGGTGAACTGGCAAAAAGAATGGCCGTTAAATCTTCGGCGCTGGTAAAGAAATTCATCGACCTCGGGATGATGGTGACAATAAATCAGGTTGTCGATTTCGAAAATGCAGCCCTCGTGGCCGATGACTTCGGTTACAAAGTTGAAAACATCGCCCCTGAATACGAGGCCTACCTCCATCAGGAGGCGGATAAGGGGGAGGACCTTGCCCCCCGGGCTCCCGTCGTGACGATCATGGGCCATGTGGACCACGGGAAAACGTCATTGCTAGACGCCATTCGGCAAACGAAGGTAGCAGAGAGCGAGGCAGGCGGAATCACTCAGAGCATAGGCGCGTACGAGGTTCTCGTCGGGGATAAAAAGATAGTATTTATCGACACCCCGGGCCATGAGGCATTTACCCAGATGCGAGCGAGGGGTGCGAAAGTTACCGACCTCGTCGTTCTCGTTGTTGCCGCAGACGACGGGGTAATGCCCCAGACCCTGGAAGCGATCGACCATGCGAAAGCTGCCAATGTGCCCCTGGTTGTGGCGATAAACAAGACAGACAAACCGAATGCAAATCCCGACAAGGTGAAAAAACAGCTTGCCGAGTACGGCCTTATTCCCGAAGAGTGGGGAGGAGATGTGCTGTTTGCGAACGTATCAGCCAAGAAGATGCAGGGTATCGATGGACTCCTCGAACTCATAATCCTGCAGGCAGATATGCTCGAGCTGAAGACCAACCCCAATAAACTCTCGAGAGGAATAATAATCGAGTCGAGAATCGATAAGGGGCGGGGGCCGGTAGCTACGGCAATCGTGCAGGAAGGGACTTTGCGCATCGGCGACCCTGTTGTGTCGGGATTGCACTTCGGCAAGGTCAAAGCCCTACTGAGCCACGTGGGAAAGCGGCTCAAAGATGCGGGGCCCTCAACCCCCGTCGAGATAATAGGATTTAACTTTGTTCCCGAGGCGGGTGAGAGATTCGCCGCTCTGGAGAGCGAGAGGCTTTCGCGTGAAATTGCGCTGTCGAGGCAGACGAAAGCGAAGGAGAGCGCGGGCGTGAGATCTGCCAAGCTGTCACTCGAAGAGCTCTACAGCAGGATAAAGGAGGGGGAACTGAAAGAGCTGCCCGTGATCATCAAATGTGATGTGCGGGGGAGTGTCGATGCTTTGATGGAGTCGCTCGAAAAGATAGCGACTGATGAAGTCAAGATCAACATCATCCACTCAGGAGTCGGGGGAATTTCGGAATCAGATGTGCTTCTTGCCTCTGCTTCGAATGCCGTGGTCATCGGTTTCAAAGTGAGGCCTGATGCGAAGTCGCTGAAACTGGCGGAAAGTGAAAAGGTGGACATAAAAGTATACGAAGTGATCTACGAGCTGATAGATTCCGTTAAAAAAGCCATGGCCGGTCTTCTCGAGCCCGAATTTCGCGAGTCGTTGCAGGGAACGGCTGAGGTGAGGGAGGTATT